>JAGBTC010000301.1 GCA_017631545.1 Oscillospiraceae bacterium | reverse complement strand
GTGGAGAGGATCTGCTGGACTCCACACCCCGGCAGATCTGGCTGAACCGGACGCTGGGCTGGCAGGAGCCGGAGTACGCCCATGTGCCTTTGCTGGTGGCCGGGGACGGGCGCAGGCTGGCCAAGCGCGACCGGGATCTGGAGCTGGGGCAGCTGCAGCAGCTGTGCAGCGCGCAGGAGCTGGTGGGGCGGCTTGCGGTGTTGGCCGGGCTGATCCCGGAGTACACGCCCATGACGCCCAGTGAATTGATTCCACTGTTTTCCTGGAGCAAGATACCAAAACAGCCGATCATCGCCCCGGATGCGGCGTGCTTTGGCAAATAAAACGATGCCCGAAGCCATGGCTTCGGGCATCGTTTTTTTGTTTGTGTTACTGCTTGAGGCTGTTGGCCCAGAGGGTGTATTTTTCCACCTTTTCATCGCACTCGGCCTTGTTGGCGCCGTTGGCGAGAATATAGACCTTGACCTTGGGCTCGGTGCCCGAGGGGCGTACGATGAGGCTGGTGCCGTCGGCCATTTCGTAGCGCAGGACATTGGAGCCGGACAGCTCCATAGTGTCTGCCTTGCCGGAAGAGGGGCACACCACGCTGCCGTCCAGATAGTCCTTGCGCTGAACCACTTCTACCCCGGCGATGGCGGCGGGGGGCTGGGCGCGCAGGCCGCTCATGAGCTCGGCCATCTTCTTCAGACCGTCCAGACCGGGCATGACCAGATTGAGGGTGCGCTCGCCATAATAGCCGTATTTTTCATAAAGGGCCTGCAGGGCATCGTACAGGGTCATGCCCTGGGCGGCGTACCACGCGGCCATCTCGGTCAGCAGAAGGGAGGCGGTGACCGCGTCCTTGTCCCGGACGAAGCCGCCCACCATGTAGCCAAAGGACTCCTCGTAGGCAAAGATCACATTGCCCTGACCGGACTCTTCCAGTTGATCCTTCTTCTGGGCCAGGAACTTGAAGCCGGTGAAGGTGTCGTAGGACTGCAGGCCGTTGGTTTCGGCCACCTTGCGGGCCATTTCGGTGGTGACGATGGTTTTCAGTGCCACGGGCTGATCGGGCAGCTTGCCTGCGCGCTTCATAGCGCCGATGAGATAGTCCAGCAGCAGCACACCCGTCTGGTTGCCGGAGATGACGGTAAACTCGCCGTTGCCGGTGTTGACCATGATGCCCACGCGGTCTGCGTCCGGGTCGGAGCCGAGGATGAAGTCGGCGCCCTCCTTCTTGGCGATCTCCACCGCCAGTCGGAAGCCCTCGGGATTTTCCGGGTTGGGGGAAATGACGGTGGGGAAGTTGCCGTCGATGACCATCTGCTCGGGCACGCAGATGACATGCTTGAGACCCAGACGGTGCAGAGCTTCGGGAATGAGCTGATACCCCGTGCCGTGGAAGGGGGTGTAGACCATCTTGAAGTCGTCGGCCACCTTGGCCACCACGGCCGGGTCATTGGCCTGTGCCATGACATTGGACAGGAAGGCCTCGTCCGTTTCCGCGCCCATGAGGACGATTTTGCCCTGAG
>JAGBTC010000300.1 GCA_017631545.1 Oscillospiraceae bacterium | reverse complement strand
TTTTGCCAACAGACGCCCCTGATCGTAACCACGCCGGCAAAGGCGCTGGTTGCTGATGGGCGCCCATGTGACCAGATCAAATGCTCCGGCCAGCCGATCCTGCGCGCACTGCGCCATCAACAGGGAGAAGGGCGCGCTGTAGCAGCGCAGTCCTTGAAACTTAAAGCGATGCATTGCCTCCCGGCAGCGCCCCTGATACCAAAGGGGTGCAACACAGCGGGAAAAGAACTCTCCCGTCCGCTCCCCCTGTGCACCCTGTGTCCATGCCAGCTCACGCTGGCATTCCGGGCACAACAAGACCTCCCCTTCCGCCAGCAGCCGCTGACAAAAGGGACATTTGGGCGGAAACAGCAGATCAAGCAGCGCGTGTGCCGCTTTACTCACCCAGATCTTCCGCCTTGATAGTGCCATGCTCTTTTTCAAAATCGCGAATACACTGATACAGCAAACTCATGGCAAGGCTATTCACATTTCTTGCATCATACCCTGCGATATAAACCAGCTTTTTATGCATCTCAGGAGAAACACGCAACCCGATATGCTTGACCTCTTTCTTTTCCATACCACACCTTCAATCTGCATGCAATCGCACGCTAAGTTGAATTTATGGTACTCTGTTTGTGATTTTTTATTGCTATTTGCGTGCAATTGCACGCAAATATTTCCGTATCTCCCCTATTCGCTCCTATCTCCTATCTCATATATCTGCCAACCGTGCGCGCAGGCCGGAGTAGCGGCGGGTCTGGCGGTTGTTGGCCACCATGCGCGCCACCACCTCCTCGTCACCCACGATGATGAACAGGCTTTTTGCCCGGGTCACAGCGGTGTAAAGCACCCCACGGGTCAGCAGCTGGGGTGCGCCGTCCACCGCCGCGAGAATGACCGCGCGGTACTCGCTGCCCTGCGCCTTGTGGACGGTGACGGCGTAAGCCGGCTCCAGCTCACCCAGCAGGTCGGGGGTGTACTCCACCTCCCGGCCGTCAAAGTCCACGGTGACCGTTTCCCCCCGGGGCGTAATGGCGGTGATGATGCCGATGTCCCCGTTAAACACGCCCATACCGGACTTGCCGCTTTCCGCCTCACGCCAGAGCAGGTCGTAGTTGTTGCGAACTTGCATCACCCGGTCGCCTTTTCGGAAAATCTGCTCCCCAAAGCGCCGCTCCCCCTTGTCCTCCCGGGCAGGGTTGAGCGCCTGCTGCAGCGCCCGGTTGAGTACGGCAGTACCGCTGCCCCACTTTCGGGTGGGGGAAAGCACCTGTATCTGGTCGGCCGGGATACCCATGCGTTCGGGCAGACGGCGGCGGCACAGGTCTACGATGGTGTCCACCGCCTCGACGCTGTCCCTCCGGCTGAGAAAGAAGAAGTCGCTGTCGTTGGCACGCAGGTCGGGCAGCTGACCGGCGTTGATCTGATGGGCGTTGCGTACGATGGCACTTTGGGCGGCCTGACGGAAGATTTCGGTCAGGCGCACAGTGGGCACGGTCTGGCTTCGGATCAGATCGGCAAACACGCAGCCTGCCCCGACCGAGGGCAGCTGATCCGGGTCACCCACAAGGATCAGTCGGCAGTCCTCCCGCAAAGCATGGAGCAGCGCGGCCATCAGCTGCACGTCCACCATGGAGGTCTCGTCCACGATGACCGCATCCGCGCGCAGCGGATCGTCCTCGTTCCGGCTGAACACCAGCTGACCGCTGTGTGGGTCATAGCTCATCTCCAGCAGGCGGTGAATGGTGGCGGCCTCCGCGCCGCACAGCTCCCCCAGCCGCTTGGCAGCCCGTCCGGTGGGCGCGGCCAGCGCCGTATCAAGACCCATGCTGTCAAACAGCGCCAGCACCCCACGCAGGGTGGTGGTCTTGCCGGTGCCCGGGCCGCCGGTGAGCAGCATGACCCGGCTGCAGGCAGCCAGCTCCACCGCCTGCATCTGCTGGGGCGCGTATGTAATGGACAGGCTGCGTTGAATGTCCCGCAGCCGCCGCTCCAGATCCTCCGGGGGCGCAATGCGCTCCTCACTCATGCGGGCGATGCACGCGGCTACGCACGCCTCCGCCTCGTATAGCTGGGCAAGGTAGACCGCCGTCTCCCCTGCCAGCTCCTCCTGCACCGCCTCGCCCCGTGCCAGCAGCGCGTCAAGGCATTGCTCCACCTCGTTTATCCCGGCCTGCGCCAGCTGGGCGGAGGCGGACAGCAGCTTGCCCCGGGGCAGGAAGGTGTGGCCGTTGTTCAGGTTGTAGCTCAGCTCAAACAGCACCGCCGCCTCCAGCCGCAGGGGGTCGTTGACCTCGATACCCATGGCCTCACCCAGGGCGTCCGCCCGGGCAAAGTCGATGCCCCACTCGGGGCTGACCAGCCGGTAGGGATTGGCCTTGATGATGTCCAGCGCCACATCCCCCCACTGGCGGTACAGCGCCGAGCCAAGCTCCACGGGCAGCTCGTGCCGGGAGAGAAACTCCAGCAGCAGGCGCATACCCATCTGCTGGCGGTAGGCCGCGCTCATAAGCTGGGCGCGCTTGAGGGTGATGCCCTTGACAGCGGTCAGCTTTTCCGGCTCCTCCTCCAACACGCGCAGCGCATCCTCGCCAAACTCGTCCACCAGCCGGCGAGCGGTGGATTGCCCGATGCCCTTGACCACGCCGGAGGCGAGGTAGCGAAAGACCTCCTTCTCTCCCCGGGGCATACGCCGCTGCACACATTCGGCCTTGAACTGCTCCCCGTAAGAGGGGTGGCGCACCCAGCCGCCACGCACGGATACGGACTCGCCGGGCGCCACCCCGGGCATACAGCCCACCACGGTGATCTCCCCAGCGCCGGCCTCCAGCCGCAGGATGGTATAGCCGTTTTCCTCATTCTGGAACACGATGGAGGACACAGTGCCCTCGACCAGATTGCGTTCCTGTTCCTCCATCGTCTCCCCTCACTTTCCTTCGTATTGGCACAGGGTCGGATAGCGCCGGGACAGCAGGCTGACCAGCTGCCGCCCCTCCTCGCTGAGGCCTGCATCGGCCACCGCCACGGTACAGCACAGCAGACCGCAGCGCTGCAGCCACATCAGGCAGCGCACGCGCTGCTCCACCCCATCGCCGTCCCCCTGTGCCCACACCACCGTGCACATTCCTGCCGCGCAGTGGGGACACAGCAGCCGCCCGTACAGCAGGCAGCCGCTGCTCACCGCGGCGGTCAGCACCGCCGCCAGAACAAACCACCAGAGCATCGTCCTACTCACCTCCGGCTCACTCTATGAAAACCGGGGGAAAGGGGTGTGTTTTCATGCCAGAGCGGTAGAAAACAGGTTGATACCCACATGGGTCAGCGCCAGCATGATGCACCCGGCGGTGATCACGCCCAGCACAACAGCAGGCAGCGCTTTCTTCAGCCGTGTGTCCAGAAAGGCCGCCGCCAGCGAACCTGTCCACGCGCCCGTGCCGGGCAGCGGAATGGCCACGAACAGCCACAGGCCGATATACTTGTATTTGGTCACTTTCTGCCCC
>JAGBTC010000299.1 GCA_017631545.1 Oscillospiraceae bacterium | reverse complement strand
CTGGGCACGGACAACGGCTCGGGCAATCTGAACTGGCTGGCACTGGACAAGATCATTCCCGGCTTTCCTCTGGATCTGCAGCCCAACGAGATCGTAAAGATCCCCTTTATCCTTCTGCTCTCCTACCAGATCACCCGTCTGCAGGAGCTGCGCCGTCCCCTCAGCTCTATACCCAGCATTATGCAGCTGGGCGCACACACTGCATTGATGATCGGGCTGATCGCCGTGATCTGCGGCGACATGGGAATGTGCCTTGTGTACACGAGCATTTTCCTCGTCATGGCGTGGATCGCCGGGGTCAAGGCACGATGGTTCGTCATCGGCGGCGCAGGGGCGTGCGGTCTGGGCTGGCTGGCGTGGAACACCATTTTCCAGACCAAGCGTTTTGAGTACATCCGTATGCGTATCCTCGTTGTACTGGACCATGACCTTGATCCCCTGGACAAGGGCTTTCACCAAAACCGCTCCCTGCTCACCCTGGGCTCGGGACAGCTGACCGGACAGGGCTTTTTGAACGGCACTCAGACCCAGGCGCCCTACTCCAGCGCCCTGCCTGCCCGTCACACGGACTTCATCTTCTCCGCCTGCGGTGAGGAGCTGGGTCTTTTGGGCTGCGCGGCCATCCTGCTGATACTGACCACCATCATTCTGCGCTGTGTCTATGTGGGGCGGCGCTCCAACTCCCCCTTCTCGGCCTATGTTGCCATCGCCTTTGGCGGTATGCTGCTGATCCAGACGGTGTTCAATGTGGGTATGTGCCTGTATGTACTGCCCGTGATGGGTCTGACCCTCCCCTTCTTCAGCTACGGCGGTTCTTCCCTCATCACCCTGTTCTGGGCCATGGGGGTGGTGTCCAGCATCAAGGCGCGCTCGCTGCCCAGCTGGCTAAAGGATCGAAGCCGAATATAAGCCCTGCGTCCGACTCCGCCGAGTCGGACGCTTTTTTATGTTTTGTATATTTTTTTCTCAGAACACAAACACTACCCCCAAACCGAAAAAGGGGGTAATTTCCTTTGACATCGTTCAAAGCAAGACTTCTGCTCATCGGGGCGCTGTGCGCCGCTGTGCTGAGCGCAGGCACTGTATCTGCCGCCCTGTCCTCTACGCCCGAGCCCACGGGCAATCAGGCGCCCATTGCGGAAAATCTGTCCCTGTCCACCTATAAAAATGTGGCGGTCACCAGCTATTTACAGGCGGTGGACGCCGAGGGTGATGTACTCACCTTTCAGCTGACCTCCACCCCGGCCCGGGGCAGCGTGACGCTGGCAGAGGACGGCACCAGCCGCTTTGTCTACACGCCCTACAACAACAAGACCGGCAAGGACTCCTTCACCTTTGTCGCGGTGGATCAGCTGGGCAATATCTCAAACCCTGCCAAGGTGTCGGTACGCATCGAAAAAGCAAAGACCGCCGTCACTTACGCGGACATGGAAACCAGCGCCGCCCACAAGGCCGCCATCCGGCTGGCTGAGGAGGACATTTTCGTGGGTGCCCATGTGAACGGGCAGTATTTCTTCTCCCCGGACGCCCCGGTCAGCCGCAGTCAGTTCCTCGCCATGGCCATGGCGGTGGCCGGGCGTGAGCCGCTGGAGCAGGTGTCTGTGACCGGCTTTTCCGACGACACCGCCATCCCCACCTGGGCCAAGGGATATGTCTCCTCCGCCCTGCGCGCCGGGTCATCCACGGGGCACGGGACGAGGAAGGACGCATCGTGTTTCTGCCCGATGCCCCGGTCACCCGGGCGCAGGCTACGGTGATGCTCAACGACCTGCTGGAGGTGTCCGATGTGGCGGTGCAAAGCTGGTCGAGCGCAGGTGAGCAGAGCCATTGGGCCGCGCAGGCAGCGGTCAACCTGACCACAGCAGGCGTGCTGCGAGGCGAACACACCCACCCCCAGAGCTTTGACTCCGCCCTCACCCGAGCCGAGGTGGCCGAGCTGCTGGACAGCAGTCTTGACCTGCTGGAAAACCGAAACAGCCGCTGGTTTAGCTGATCAAACACACAGACAAAACGCCGTGCATCACTGCGATGCACGGCGTTTTTTATTTCACGCGCAGGCGCTTGACCAGCCCTTCGTCCGG
>JAGBTC010000298.1 GCA_017631545.1 Oscillospiraceae bacterium | reverse complement strand
ATCTGAAGTATATCCTCGATGTGCGCGAATTCCCCGACAGCCCGTATAAGGACTGCTTCGTCAAGGATTTTGCCGTCATCGAGAACGATCCTGCTGTGGACATCGTGGTGGAGACCATCGGCGGCGCCACTGTGGCGCTGGACTTCACCCGCCGCGCCCTGTCCGCAGGCAAAAGCGTGGTGTCCTCCAACAAGGAGCTGGTTGCCACCCACGGCTACGACCTGCTGCAGCTGGCCAAGTCCAAGGGCGTAAGCTATCTGTTCGAGGCCAGCGTGGGCGGCGGCATTCCGGTGCTGCGTCCGCTGACCAACTGTCTGGCCGGCAACGAGCTCAGCGAGGTGCGCGGCATCCTTAACGGTACCACCAACTATATCCTCACCCGCATGATCCGCGCCGGTCTGTCCTTCGAGCAGGCGCTGAAGGAGGCACAGGACAACGGTTATGCCGAGCGCGATCCCTCTGCCGACATCGAGGGGCACGACGCCTGCCGCAAGATCTGTATTCTTTCCGCGCTGGCCTTTGGCCGGCATGTCTACCCCGAGCAGGTGTCCACCCAGGGCATCACCGCCATCACGCTGGCCGATGTGGACTACGCCAACGCCTGCGGCCACAAGATCAAGCTGCTGGGCCGCGCCCTGCGTATGGACGAGAACAAGGTGTGCGCCTATGTTGCCCCCCATCTGGTCAGCACGGAAAATCCCCTGGCCGGCGTGGAGGATGTGTTCAACGCCATTGCCGCCACCGGCAACGCCGTGGGCGATGTGATGTTCTACGGCCGGGGCGCGGGCAAGCTGCCCACCGCCAGCGCCGTGGTAGGCGATGTGGTGGATATCGCCAAGGACGTTTCCAAGCGTAAGTGCAACGAGTGGGCTGCCGGTGACAAGTCGCTGGTTTGCTCCCCCGACGCTTTGACCTTCCGCTGGTATGTGCGCGCCAACGGCTCGCTGGAAGCCGCCCGTGCCGCCTGCGGCACAATCACTCCTCTGGCCCGGGACGGCGCCCCTGCACAGGAGATCGCCTTCCTCACCGAGGCCATGACCCAGGCTCAGCTCAATGAGAACCTGTCCGGTCTGGATGTGCAGTCCGTGATCCGGGTGCTGGGCTGAGCGTCCCACTTGATTTTAGGAGGTAACAACATAAATGGCTCTTATCGTGCAAAAATTCGGCGGCTCCTCCGTCGCCAATGCCGAGCGCATGTTCAACGTGGCTCGCATCATCTCCGAGACCTATAAGAAGGGCAACGATGTGGTGGTCGTCCTGTCTGCCCAGGGTGACACCACCGACGATCTGATCGCCAAGGCCAAGGAGATCAACCCCAACGCCTCCAAGCGCGAGATGGATATGCTCCTGTCCACCGGCGAGCAGATCTCCGTCTCCCTGTGCGCCATGGCCCTTGAGTCCATGGGCTTCCAGGCCGTGTCCCTGACCGGCTGGCAGGCAGGTATGCTCACCGACTCCAATTACAGCGCCGCCCGCATCAAGCGTGTGCGCGCCGAGCGCATCCAGAAGGAACTGGACAAGAAAAAGATCGTGCTGGTCACCGGCTTCCAGGGCATCAACAAGTACGACGATGTGACCACCCTGGGCCGCGGCGGCTCGGACACCTCGGCCGTGGCTCTGGCCGCGGCGCTGCACGCCGACCTGTGCCAGATCTACACCGATGTGGACGGCGTATACACCGCCGATCCCCGCAAGGTCACCGGCGCCAAGAAGCTGGAGGAGATCACCTTCGACGAAATGCTGGAGCTGGCCAGCCTCGGCGCACAGGTACTTCACAACCGCTCGGTGGAAATGGCCAAGCGCTACAATGTCAATCTGGAGGTGCTTTCCAGCCTGAGCGGAAAGCCCGGCACAAAAGTTAAGGAGGTTGTCAAAACCATGGAAAAAACTCATGTCAGCGGTGTTGCCAAGGATACCAATGTTGCCCGTGTGGCGCTGATCGGTCTGGAGGACCGTCCCGGCATCGCCTTTAAGATCTTCTCCCTGCTGGCCAAAGAAAAGATCAATGTGGACATCATTCTCCAGTCCATCGGCCGCGACGCGTCCAAGGACATCAGCTTCACCGTCTCTCAGGACGATATGGAGCGTGCCCAGCAGGTCATGGCCGCCAATCAGGAACTGATCGGCTTCAAGTCCCTGGAGGCCACCAACAAGGTCGCCAAGATCTCCATCGTGGGCGCCGGCATGGTCAATAACTCCGGCGTTGCCAGCAAGATGTTCGAGGCGCTGTTCTCCGCCGGCATCAACATCAACATGATCTCCACCAGCGAGATCAAGGTGTCCGTGCTGGTGGCCGAGCGGGATGCCGAGCGCGCCGTTCAGGCCATTCACGACCGTTTCTTCAACGAGTTCGGCAGCGGAAACTAAGGACATATCTCCGGGCGGAGCGCCACGCTCCGCCCGGAATTTTCCCTTTGCAAAAGTTTTCAAATTTCCTATTGACAAAGCCCGACCGGGCTGTTATACTGTCATAGCAAAACAAAGCAGGAACGGTTCCCGTCCTCACCCCAGGCCACAGGCTCAAGGGTTAACATGGAAAATGATTCACCGGGTCACCGGTGGGCTTTTGT
>JAGBTC010000297.1 GCA_017631545.1 Oscillospiraceae bacterium | reverse complement strand
GCCTGTCCAACGAGCTGGGCGGCGTGCAGCTGTATGTCAAGCGCGAGGATCTCAACCACACCGGTGCCCACAAGCTCAACCACTGCATGGGCGAGGTGATGCTGGCCAAGTATATGGGCAAAAAGAAGGTCATCGCCGAGACCGGTGCCGGCCAGCACGGTGTGGCCATGGCCACCGCCGCGGCCTACTTCGGTCTGGAGTGCGACATCTACATGGGCAGCGTGGACATCGCCAAGCAGGCGCCCAATGTGGCCCGCATGAAGATTCTGGGCGCCAATGTGATGGAGGTCACCCACGGCCTGCAGACGCTGAAGGAAGCGGTGGACGCCGCCTTTGACGCCTACACCAAGGACTACCAGAACAGTATGTACTGCATCGGCTCGGTACTCGGCCCCCACCCCTTCCCCCTCATGGTGCGCGACTTCCAGCATGTTGTGGGCGAGGAGGCCCGGGAACAGTTTGTGGACATGACCGGTCATCTGCCCGACGCCATCGTGGCCTGCGTGGGCGGCGGCTCCAACGCGGCAGGCTTCTTCTCCGGCTTCCTCAACGACCCTGTGGACATCTACGGTATCGAGCCCCTGGGCCGCGGCCCCAAGCTGGGCGACCACGCCGCCAGCCTGAAATTCGGCACCGAGGGCATCATGCATGGCTTTAACTCCATCATGCTCAAGGACGAGAATGGCGATCCCGCCCCCGTCTACTCCGTGGCCAGCGGTCTGGACTACCCCTCTTCCGGCCCGGAACACGCCTTCCTGCACGAGCTGGGCCGCGTGAAGTATGATGTGGTAGACGACGAGCAGACCATCGACGCCTTTTTCCGTCTGGCCCGCAAGGAGGGCATCATCCCCGCCATCGAAAGCGCCCACGCCGTGGCCTACGGCATCGAGCTTGCCAAGAAGATGGGCACCGGCTCCGTACTGATCAATCTGTCCGGCCGGGGCGACAAGGATATGGACTACATCATTCAGAATTACGGCATCCGCTAAGCCTCAAAAAAACGAAAAAAATCGGCTGTACCATCGGTGCAGCCGATTTTTCTGTATTATATCCGCCGTTCCGGGAATACTGCTGTTGGACCCAAATTTAAGGAGGTAAATTCAAATGTCCGATCAGTACAACAACCAGAACAACCAGAACTCCAAGCAGAACAGCAACAACCAGAACAAGAAGAACAGCAACAACCAGAACAAGAAGAACGATCCCAGCTCCAAGTAAGTCCCGTTTACAAATTGTTCACGGCAAGTTTTCAGTTTCTTGATGTTTTTTCTCCCCGGCCTGGTATACTGAGAGCAAGGTAAGAGGATCCCCTCCTCACTTACCCCAAACTCAGCTGTCCTACGGGTCGGCCAAACGCCGACCCGCGGGGCAGACCAACGCTTTCTTTTCTCCTCCCTTTCTCTTTTCTCTTCAAATGCACAGCGCCCGAGCCATGACCGGCTCGGGCGTTGTGCATTTTCTCACTCTTCCATCGTTTCCGGTGCAAAGAGCCGTCGATAGTAGTCCTGATCCAGAATGAGGGTGGAAAAACGGAAGCGGTCGCGAATCTCGTCCAGCGTACGGGTTACATAGTCCTCGTCGTCCGGCTGCGGCTCCCCCCAGGGGGTAAAGCTCTCCCGGGTGGACACATAGGCACCCCGGTCGGACAGGAAGCTGTAATTGCTGAACATGACAAGCCCCGGGCTGTCGGACAGAATATCCCGTCCGGCCAGCAGGCGGGAGTCATACTCCAGCGCAAAGAGATTGGCAAGGGTGGGCATGATGTCCAGACTGGAGCAATACTTCTCCACCGGCACCGGCTGCTCCATGCCGGCGTTCCACAGGATCAGCGTACTTTTATAAAGTTCGAAATCCGGATCCACCGTGTGCCCGAGCAGCTGGCTGATCGCCTCGTCCTGCAGGCCGTAGGGGTAGTGGTCGCCGGAGAGAACAATGACTGTGTCCTCCAGCCGTCCGGCTTCCTCCAGCTGGGTCAGCAGGCTTTCCAGCGCGCGATCCAGCTCGATCTGGGTGGCCAGATAGGCCTTGGGCTCTTCGCTGTAGGGCAGGTGTTCCACCGCCTGCCAGTTCTTGGCCGCCATATCGTTTTGATCCACATTGTAATTCAAATGTCCGCTGACGGTGAGGTAATAAACTGCAAATTGCGCTTCATTTACAAACTGCGGCACGCGCAGCTGCATCATCTCAAGGTCGGACTCCGGCCAGCAGCGGCTCACCTCCAGCCCGTTGCCAAGACCGTAGTATTCATAGCCCATGTTGGGATAGCTCTGCTCACGGCCATAGTAGGTATAGGTATTGTTGTGATAGGCCAGCGTGCGATAGCCCAGCTTCCCGAACTGGTTGCCAAAGCCAAAGGGCATATGATTCTGCGCCGATTGCAGGTAACTCCACGCTCCTGCCTTGGGCACAAGCCCCGTGGTGGTCACATACTCTCCGTCCGAGGTGGACAGCCCCCACAGCGGCGTATAGAAATTCTCGAAAACAAAGCCTTCCCGGCTGAGGCGGTACAAGGTAGGCGTCAGCTGTGGGTCAATGGCAACGGAGGAAAAGGCCTCCGCCACGACCCAAACCAGATTTTTCCCTTCAAAATATCCCGTCCACTCATTTTTCCGGGTGGGCCGGGTGGCTGCGAAGTGGTCGTGCATCAGCCACAGATCCTCGTCCTGCTCCGCCGCCAGCAGTGCATCAAAGTCTATGTCCATGACCTGATCCTCCAGCGTGGCCTCCGGACGGGGACTGGGGGTGCGCTCCTCCTCCCGGAACAGCTCCTTCCAGTCCTCCCCTTGTGCATCGGGCGACTCCGGTTGCTCCCCGGACACGCCAAAAAGCAGCCGCTTCAGCTCCAGCCGGCTGTTGGTCAGCACACCAAAATTGGTCACGGTCAGCTCGGGCGCGTCGGACTGATTATAAATGTGATACATGGACAGAGGCTCGTCATTGCTGCTAAGTACCACCAGGGTCACCGCCATGTGCAGCACCACCGCCGCCACAGCCCACTGCCTCTTGCCGGTGCGCGGCACATCCTGCTCGGGCAGCAGATGCCGCCGCAGCGGAAATACCGCTGCAAAGGGCAGCGCGTGCATCAGCACGGGAAACCAGCAGCGCAGGATATTGGTCACTGCAAGGCCGCCGAATTCCCCGGCCACCATCCCCACCCGCAGCAGCGAGGACAGGGACAAAAAGGTTTGAAACAGGAAGTAGTACACCGTCTGCGTGCCCAGCCACAGGCAGATCGCACCGGTCAGGATCACCGCCAGCAACCGCCCGGTCTTGGGGCGCACCACACGGCACAACAGCCCCAGCAGCATGGCAACGGGCGCGGAAAACAGCAGGGTCAGCAGCAGCCCCCGTACCGGAACCAGCCGGAAGCAGTACAGCTTGAGAAACAGCTCCTGCAAAAAAATGGTCACAAGGAAAAACAGGGACACCCGAACCATGGGAACCCACGCCCTGCTGTGCAGCTTCGGCCGCGTCTGCGGCTGTACTGTCTGAACGCGCACCGCGCTCACCTCCCGTTGCTTTGATGGTGCTATTTTAGCCTCTTTGTACCCCGGTGTCAATTTCCTCCGACCGGCGTTCAAAAAAAGTTTACCAACGAACCTTTTTCCTCTCTCCCGCTCCTGCCGCGCTCTATATTTGATGGCTATTTGATGATATTTTTCTTGCAAGTATAAGCAAAATCTGCTATGATGTGACTAAGAATGATTTTATGCGATCATCTGCCCTGCCGCGGAGTCAAAAACGACTTTTTCGAAGCATCGAATAGCTCCGTGGCTCATTTTTTGCCGCAAGCGGAAGGAGGCGCACCGTGTCCCTCACCCATGAAGCGCTGACTCAGGCGCTGCTTCGCTCCTACGAAGCATATTACGACATTGCCACCGTGGACGACGGCACGCCTCTGGTCGCCACCTGCGACTTCCACTCCACCAGCGAGCGGTATGTCCTGACAAAAAAAGCCAAGCTTTGGGCGGCGGAAACCAACGAATATGTGTTCCTCTTCCACCTCCCTCAGCTGACGAACGAGGCGCTTGTCCAATGCCGTGAGCAGGCGCTGTCCCTCGGGATGGAAAAGATCCACCCCCACTCGGAGCATATGTATTCCCACATCACGGCCATTCTCCTGTGCGGCGGCACTCAGCCCGACGCGCTGGAGCAGCTCAAGCGGTATAAAAAATCCGCTAACTTCAAGCTATCACTCCATGGATGGATGGAGTATCGCATAGCTGCGGTGGATCTCTCCACCGGCGAGGTCACGACCAACCGAAAGGGCAAGGAATTATCCAAGTCCCTGGGGCAGGTCATTGACTTTGAAAGAAAACGAAATCTTGGAGAGGAGAAAAAATCTGTATGAACATGTTACTCATTTTCCTGATTGGCTGTGCTGTTCTGGTCGTCGGTTACATTCTGTACGGCGGCTGGCTGGCCAAGACCTGGGGCGTTGACAACTCTCGTCCCACCCCCGCCCACGAGCTGGAGGACGGCATGGACTATGTTCCCGCCAAGGCTCCCGTTCTGATGGGTCACCACTTTTCCTCCATCGCCGGCGCCGGCCCCATCAACGGTCCCATCCAGGCCGCTGTGTTTGGTTGGCTGCCCGTGGTGCTGTGGGTTCTGATCGGTGGTATCTTCTTCGGTGCCGTGCATGACTACGGCGCTCTGTTCGCTTCCATCCGTCACAAGGGCCAGTCCATCGGCGAGGTCATCAATGCCAACATCGGCACCCGCGCCAAGAAGCTGTTTATCATCTTCTCTTACCTGACCCTGATCCTGGTCGTTGCTGCCTTCGCCTCCATCGTGGCCGGCACCTTCAACGGCTTCAACGCGGACGGCACCCTGAACAACACCAACTCCACCGTGGCTGTGATCTCCATCCTGTTCATCGTCATGGCTATCATCTTCGGTTACTTCGTGTACCGCAAGGGCGCTCCCATCGGCATTGCTTCCGTGGTTGGCTGCATCGGCATCATCATCTGCCTGTTCATCGGCATCAAGTACCCCGTCATCCACCTGTCCATGACCACCTGGATGTGGATCATCGGCGCTTACATTCTGGTGGCTTCCATCGCTCCCGTGTGGATCCTGCTGCAGCCCCGTGACTATCTGTCCTCCTTCCTGCTGTACGGCATGATGGCTATCGCTGCTATCGGCGTGTTCGGCGCTTCCTTCGCCGGTCATGCTGTCACCGCCATGCCCGCCATCGTGCCCGAGAAGCTGAACACCCTGTTCCCCACCCTGTTCATCACCATCGCCTGCGGCGCCATCTCCGGCTTCCACAGCCTGGTTGGCTCCGGCACCTCCTCCAAGCAGCTGGACAAGGAGTCCGACGCCAAGCCCATCGCTTACGGCGGCATGCTGATCGAGTGTGCTCTGGCTCTGGTTTCCCTGTGCGCGGTTGCCTTCCTGTGGGTTGACGGCGCTCCCGCCGGCACCCCCACTCAGGTGTTCGCCACCGGCCTGTCCAAGATGGTCGCTCTGATCCCCGGCCTGGCTGGCGCTGAGACCACCCTGTTCGCTCTGCTGATCCTGACCGTCTCCGTGTTCTGCCTGACCTCTCTGGACACCGCCACCCGTCTGGCCCGTTACATGTTCCAGGAGTTCTGGCTGAAGCCCGGCGAGACCTATAAGGATGCCAAGGGCATCAAGGCCATCCTGGCCAATCCCGCTGTTGCCACCGCCATCACCGTGGTGATCGGTGTTTCTCTGGGTATGAACGGCTATGCTACCATCTGGCCCCTGTTCGGCGCTGCCAACCAGCTGCTGGCCGCTCTGGCTCTGCTGGCCGTGTGCGCCTGGCTGGGCAACATTGGCAAGAACAACAAGATGTTCTATCTGCCCATGGTCTTCATGCTGGTGGTCACCCTGACCTCTCTGTATCAGACCATCACCGCCAAGATCGCCGCTCTGAGCGCCGGCTACGACTTTGCCGCTGCTGCTCAGCTGGTGCTGGGCGCCCTGCTGTTCGTGCTGGCCATCGTGCTGGCCGTCGAGGGCTGCATCACCATCTTCGGCAAGAAGAAGGCTGCTGCCAACTAAGCATATATCCATCCATCCGCTTTTGCGCCGGAGTCCATTTGGACTCCGGCGCTTTTGCATTCCCACGCGTCCCGGTTAAGAAATTGTTCCTCTTTCTTCCCTCCTTTAGGTTGCATTTTTCCCCTGTTTCAGTTAAGATAGAAGAAACGAACTTTGACTGCGGAGGTGGTGCCTTACTATGAACCAGGTACTCCGGGAAAAGGTGCGCGAGGCGCTGTCCTCCGTGCTTCCCATCACATTTATTATCCTGCTGCTCAGCGTGACCATCACACCCATGCCGCTGGATATGCTGGTACTGTTCCTTGTGGGAACGGTGATGCTGATCCTCGGCACCGGCCTGTTCTCTCTGGGCACCGACCTTGCCATGACCCCCATGGGTGAGGGCATCGGCGCGCAGCTGCCCAAGACAAAGAACATCTGGCTGGTGTGCGGTGTCACCTTTGTGATCGGTCTGCTCATCACCATGGCAGAGCCCGATTTGCAGGTGCTGGCTGATCAGGTGCCCTCCATCCCCAACTCGCTGCTGATTTTGACGGTGGCGCTGGGTGTCGGCTCCTTCTTTGTCATCGCCATCCTTCGCACCCTGTTTCAGATCCCCCTGTCCCGGCTGCTGGTCATCTTCTACGCGGCGGTGTTTGTGCTGTCCGCTTTTGTTCCCAACGAGTTTGTCAGCGTCGCCTTTGACTCCGGCGGCGTGACCACCGGCCCAATCACCGTCCCCTTCATCATGGCGCTGGGCGTGGGCGTTGCCTCTATTCGCGGTGACCGTGGCTCCCAGGACGACAGCTTCGGCCTGGTCGCCCTGTGCAGCATCGGCCCGATTTTGGCCGTGCTGATCCTCGGTATCTGCTTCAGCGGCTCTGACCCGTCCTATACCCCCATCACTCTTCCGGATGTGGCCGATACGCGCGAAGTGGCTGCAGCCTTCGCCTCCTCCCTGCCCCACTACATCAAGGAAGTAATTTCCGCGCTGGTACCCATCCTGCTGTTCTGTGCCATCTTTCAGCTGGCCTTCCGCCGCTTCTCCAAGCACCAGCTGCGGAAAATCGGCGTTGGCTTTCTCTATACCTTTACCGGCCTTGCCGTATTCCTCACCGGCGTAAATGTGGGCTTTATGCCTGCAGGTCACTATCTGGGGCAGCAGATGGCGCGGATGGAGCAAAGCTGGATGATCATCCCCCTGAGTATGATCATCGGCTACTTTATCGTCACGGCCGAGCCTGCGGTGCAGGTGCTGAACAAGCAGGTGGCCACCATCACCAACGGCGGCGTGTCCCAGCGGGCGATGATGCTGTCCCTGTCCCTTGGCGTAGCACTGTCCCTCGGACTTTCCATGCTGCGCGTGCTGACCGGCATCTCCATCTACTGGCTGCTGATCCCGGGCTACCTGCTCGCCCTTGGGCTGACCTTCTTTGTGCCCAAGATGTTCACCGGTATCGCCTTTGACTCCGGCGGCGTGGCCAGCGGCCCGCTGACCACCACCTTCCTGCTCCCCTTCGCCATGGGTGCGTGCGAGGCGGCAGGCGGCAATATCCTGACAGACGCCTTTGGCATCGTTTCCATGGTTGCAATGACCCCGTTGATCACCATTCAGCTGCTGGGTCTGATGTACAAGCTGCGTACCAAGAGCGTGCACGAGCCTGCCATTGCCACGCCCGAGACAGACGAGGACGACGATATTATCGAGATCAAGGAGGCGGAACACCATGAATGAACAAACAGCCATCCACATGGTGGTCACCATCGTGGATCGCGGCAAGTGTGACAAGGTCATTGACCTGTGCCGGGAAGAAAACATCCCCATCCATCTGGTCAG
Organism: Oscillospiraceae bacterium; assembly: GCA_017631545.1. GTDB lineage: Bacteria > Bacillota > Clostridia > Oscillospirales > Oscillospiraceae > Lawsonibacter. The sequence continues at coordinate 819 of JAGBTC010000297.1, read as the reverse complement.
CCTTGGTCACGGCACCGCGCGCACCGAGATGCTGGATCTGCTGGGTCTGGGCGAAACCAAAAAGGACACGGTGATCTCCTTTGTCCCGGAATATACCGTGTGTCCCCTGCTGGAGCGTCTGGCAGACGGCATGAGAATGCGTTACCCCGGCAAGGGTATTTCCTTTGCCGTACCCGTCAGCAGCGTCAGCGCCAAGCTGTACCGCACGCTGACCGAGCTTGCACCGGAACAAACAGAAAGGAAGGGATCGATCATGTCCTGTGAAGGAAAATATGAGCTGGTCGTTGCGCTGATCAACCGCGGCTATACCGACCTTGTGATGGAGGCCGCCCGTCAGGTGGGTGCCCCCGGCGGCACGGTGCTGAACACGCGCGGTCTGGGCAGCGAGGATGTGGAGCAGTTCCTGGGCATCTCCATTCAATCGGAAAAAGAAGTGGTTTTCCTTGTGGTGCCCACCGAAAAACGGCAGGATGTGATGCAGGCCATCAGCCGCGAGGCCGGGCTGAAAACCCCGGCCAAGGGCATTGTCCTCTCCCTGCCCGTCAGCCACGCCATCGGCCTTTCCTAAGGAAAATGAAATCCGCCCTGCCGCAGCGGCGGCAGGGCGGATTTTGAAATCGTTTGCGAGCAAAATTTATTTGCGAAATTTCAACTTTTTTTGAAATTAGGGCTTGCAATCCAAAGCGGTTTATGCTATTATGATTTAGCTGTCACGAGCAGTATGCGGCTGTAGCTCAGCTGGATAGAGTGTTTGGCTACGAACCAAAAGGTCGGGGGTTCGAATCCCTTCAGCCGTACCAAAAAACCTGTCACCCATTC
>JAGBTC010000296.1 GCA_017631545.1 Oscillospiraceae bacterium | reverse complement strand
GATGCCCACAACATCCGCAAGTTACAGCAAGCGTTGAACAAGTTGGGGTACAATCTTACCGAAGACGGAGTATTCGGCACAAAAACGCTGGATGCACTCAACAGCTTCCACAACGAGCTGGCTCGAGGTGCCTACCCCACACTTGCTTGGGTCGACCCGCTTCAAAGCAAGCTCACAGGCATTGAGTTTCAGAATATTTCGTCGACAGCAGGAGGCATCACTACCAATTATGCGTCTTTTCTCGACGTTTCCTCCAGAAGCCATAACATCAAGGCTGGCAAAAATAAGGGTGTCACTGTATTTCGAGCAGACCAACATAAAAGCGGTCCCTATCATATCAACACAGTAAGCGGCTCGCAGATTGGTAAAGGAGAATACGTTCCTTCTTCTGCCATGCAGCGAAGCATCATCAACAAACTCAACCACAAAACCATTGACGAACGCACCTATAACATCCTAAAGGATTTTGACGCTCACGCAAAAAAAGTTCGTGTTGCTGGCAGGGTTCTTGCTATTACAGGCGCAGCACTGGACGTTCTGGAAGTTGCACAGGCGATCCATATTGATACACATGATGCAGACAAAAAAATCGGCAAAACAACGTATTCCACGGTTGCCAGCATTGGCGGAAGCTGGTCGCTCAGTGCGCTTGGAGCCAAGGGCGGCGCTATGCTTGGTGCCTCAATCGGCAGTATATTCCCAGGCCCCGGCACGGCTATTGGCGGTATCGTTGGCGGCTTGGTGTTCGGCATCATTGGGTCTTATAGCGGCAGCAAGCTAGGTAAATATGTGATTGACATTACAATGACGGAGTGATTTATATGTTTTTCAAAAAGCGTCCCGCCCCCGCTCCATTTAAGCCGGATTTGACCCGAGTCCGGCTGTACAATGGGGATTATTATGGGCTGTCCGGTGATACCGTACCTACTTATACGCTGTGCGAATGGGACGAGGACTGGGACCCCGTTTTCCCGGAGTTGGCCATGGACTGTGCTCTGGCTATTCTGGACGACTTCCCCGTTGTTGTTAACTGTCTTTATCCGGGATTCGTGGGAGGGGATGTGCACGACGAGGAAGAGATAGCAAAATACCTCCGGAACATCCGGGAGCTGGATCTCGGCCTCCTCTCCAACAGCGGCATCACGCTGACGCACGGTCCGGACCGCGGTTTGGTCGCATCGTTCGACCATGATGATGATTGGTTTCAAATGTTTTTTTATGGGTACCGTCAACTCCCTGCCGGCAGCACGCTATCCGGGACGCCTTTTGTTCCCGATGTAAGGCTCTATTTCAAGCACTTACACACCTGCCTGACCATTACAACAGCTAACAGCATTGATATCTTTGCGGAGAAAATCCGGGAAGTATGCAAAAAATACGGAAAAACTTTGGTCGTTCAGGAGCTTCCGTCCAAAGCAAAGGATTAATCAAGAGGTGTTTCCATGCAGAAACGTCACATTTCCACATATCCACTCTTTGTTTGGGTGCTAATCTTCTTTTTTGCGGTTTTACCCTTTCTGCTGTTTTGCAGCATTTTTGTGTACGGGGTATGGACAATGAACATGCCGTTTGATTGGAAAGTCCCGTTTCCGGAAGGAACCCAAATCATCCAACAGACAGATACCCATCAGGGGCTTTTCCGCAGAGAAGGGGTCGCCGTGGTGGTGGCCAAAATTCCGGAACAGCATATTCAGTCATATGGCGACAGATTGCGCAAGTGGGATTTTTCTTCAGGATTTGGATGTCCTTTTCCCGAGCTGTTTAGCGGCATTGAAGCCGCTAAGGATATCCTTGATGCACCAAACACCCTGTACACCCATCAGGACGGAGCCGTCGCCCTCATCGAGGAGGCTTTTTCCGATTGGTTTGCCGCTATATACGATTTAGATACCGGCCTTTTCGTCTGCATAGAGTATGACGAGTGAGGGATATCCGTCTATGCAGAACCGTCACATTTCCACATACCTACTTTTTGTTCGGGTGCTGATCTTCTTTTTTGTGCTTTTGCCCTTGCTGCTGATTGGCGGCTTCGGTTTCTTTTTGTTCTGGACTTCAACCGCCCCGTCCCATGTAAATGTCGTTTTCCCCAGCGGCACACAAATCATTGAACAGTCCGATACCCACCGGGGCTTTTTCCGCACAGAGGGCATCGCCATTATGGTGGCACAAATCCCGGAAACGCACATTCCGATGTTTGCCGATGAATTGCGGGAAGAAGAGTTTTCCTCCGCCCCCCTCTCGTATGTAGCCTGTGACTTGCTGAGCTCCATTGACGGTATTAACGACACCCTTACCTCTGAAAATATCCTTTGGACTTACCGGGACGAAGCTACCGCTTTTATTGATGAGCCGTTTTCCGATTGCTTTGCGGCCATATTTGATCTGAACACCGGGCTTCTCTGCTGGGTCGAGTATGACAGCTGAATTCCCTCGGATAAAACAAGACCGTGTGGCTGTGCCACACGGTCTTGTTTTATCCGTTGAACTTGTTCATGCCCTTGTCCAGACCCTGGGAGAGGATGCACTCGATGGCGTCGGCGGCCTTCTTCACCGCTGCGTCGATCTGCTTTTTGTCCTCCCCCTGGAACTTGCCCAGCACCCAGTCGGCCAGGTCGTAGTCCGGGTGGGGCTTCTCCCCCACTCCAAGGCGCAGACGGGGGAACTGGTCGGTGCCCAGCTGCTGGATGATATTTTTCAGGCCATTATGACCCCCGGCGGAGCCGCTCTTACGGATACGCAGCTTCCCCACGGCCAGCGAAGTGTCGTCGGACACCACCAGCACATGGTCGGGGGCGACCTTATAAAAGTCCGCCGCCTGCCGCACCGCCTCGCCGGACAGGTTCATATAGGTGACAGGCTTCATGACCAGCACCTTCTGCCCCCCAAGGGTGACGGTGTTGGTCAGCGCCTTGTATTTCAGCTTTTGGATGGGCACGCGCAGGCGCTGGCCGATCTCGTCGGCTACCATAAAGCCCACATTGTGACGGGTGTTTTCGTACCGGTCGCCGGGGTTGCCCAGACAGACCAGCAGCCAATCCACACCGCCGGATTTTTTGAAAAACATACGCTCCCTCCCTCTCACAGGGGCAACGGTGGCCGGTTCCGGCCAAAATGCCTCGCAGAGTTTTGCCGCCGCAGCGGCGAAAAAATCATAATCTGTTTTCTCCGGCGACATGTGCGTCGGAGAAAACACTTCTCGGCCTGCAAACGTGCGAGCAAAGCGAGTGCGCTGCAGCAGGCCGCAACTCTCTCAAAAAAGCGGCAGGGCCGCTTTTTTGAATAAAACAAAGGGGGCAGGCAGCGCCCGCCCCTTTGTGGGATGGTTTAGTTGAACAGGGTGGAAACGGAGGTCTCCATAAAGATGTGGCTGATGGCCTCGGCAAACATACGGGCCACAGAGATGTACTTGATCTTGTCGCAGTCGGCGTTGGGCTTGGCAGGGACGGTGTTGAGGAAGATGACCTCTTCCAGCACGCTGTTGCGGATATTCTCCAGCGCCTTGCCGGACAGCACGCCGTGGGTGGCGCAGGCGGTCACATCCTTGGCGCCGCCGATCTTGACCAGCGCGTCCGCCGCGTGGCACAGGGAGCCGCCGGTGTCCACCATGTCGTCCAGCAGGATGACATGCTTGTCCTTCACATCGCCGATGATGTTCATGACCTCGGAGGAGTTGGCCTTCTGGCGGCGCTTGTCCACGATGGCCATGGGCATCTCCAGCTTCTGGGCGAAGGCACGGGCACGGGCCACGCTGCCCACATCGGGGGAGACGATCATGGTGTCCTCATGGACGGCGGCGTACTTGCGGAAGAAATGCTCCACAAAGATGGGAGAGCCAAGCAGATTGTCCACGGGGATATCAAAGAAGCCCTGGATCTGGTTGGCGTGCAGGTCCATGGTCAGCACCCGATCCGCACCGGCGCGGGTGATGAGGTTGGCCACCAGCTTGGCCGAGATGGGGTCGCGGGGCTTGGTCTTGCGGTCCTGACGGGCGTAGCCGAAATAGGGGATGACCGCAGTGATGCGGCCGGCACTGGCGCGCTTGAGCGCGTCGATCATGATGAGCAGCTCCATCAGCGAGTCGTTGACGGAGAACTGCTTGCCGTCCTTTTCAAAGGAGCAGGTGGACTGCACCACGAACACATCGCTTCCGCGGACGGTCTCGTAGATGGAGGCGAAGTTCTCCCCGTCGGAGAAACGGCCCACCTCAGCGTTGCCAAGGGAAATGCCCAGCTCCTTGCAGATTTCCAGGGCCAGCTCGGGATTGGAGTTGCCGGTGAAGATCTTGATGTCCTTGCCGTGTGCGATCATAGCTCAACTTCCTTCCAATTTTTCTCTGTTGTCAGCGCGTGTGCGCGCACAAATCACTTTTTTACTTTCTTTTTCCGGTGCTCCGCCGCCCAGCCGGGCTTGACGGTCTGCCGGGCGCGGGCGATGACCAGCGCGTCCGCCTCCACATCCTGGGTGACGGTGGAGCCGGCGGCGGTGTACACCCCGTCAGCCAGCGTGACGGGAGCCACCAGATTGGTGTTGCAGCCCACGAAGCAGTCGCTGCCGATGGTGGTGCGGAATTTGGCGTTGCCGTCATAATTGCAGGTGACGGTGCCGCAGCCGAAGTTGACCCGCTCGCCCACATCGGCGTCTCCGACATAGGTCAGATGAGCCATCTTGGTGCCCTTGCCCAGATTACAGTTTTTCAGCTGGACGAAGGCGCCGATCTTGCTGCCCTCCCCCACATCGCAGTGGGGACGGATATGGGTGTAGGGGCCGATCTCGCAGCCCTTGCGGATGATGCTTTCTTCAATTTGTGCGGCATTGATGGTCGCACCGTCCTCCACCGTGGTGTCGGTGAGCATGACATTGGGGCCGATGGTGCAGTTTTCACCCACCACGGTCTTGCCGCGCAGAATGGTGCCGGGCAGCAGCACGGTGCCCTTGCCTACGCGCACCTGCTCCTCCACCCAGACAGCGGCAGGATCCAGCATGGTCACGCCCTGAGAAAGCAGCGATTCACGCTTGTTTTTGAGTGCATTTTCCATAGGGTTTCCTCCTGATGGGGCAGGCTGCGCGCCCGCCACAGATTGGTTTGCCTTATTATATCATATTATTTGCCGGTTTGCTCATTCTTTTTATAAAAATTTTCAACGAATCTGCCCGGTTCCCCGTACCAGATATTTGT
>JAGBTC010000295.1 GCA_017631545.1 Oscillospiraceae bacterium | reverse complement strand
AGTCCTCCAGCCAGCTCGCCTGAGCGGTACAAAAATCAGCAAAGTCTCCGGGAGGGCGGCGCAAAAAACACGCCGCCGCCCGCTCCAGCGCCGGACGCACCGCCGGCCACAGGGCGGCATAGTCCACCCTGTCCGGATTGTCGGCACAGCCGCTCCACCCGTCCAGCAGCCCCTGCTCCGCCAGCGTTTCCGGGTCGATAAAACAGGGGTTGCCCGCATAGGTGCAGAAGGATTGGTAGGGCGAGTCGCCGTAGCCTGTGGGTCCGATGGGCAGCAGCTGCCAATAGGCCTGTCCCGCCCGGGCCAGAAAATCCGCAAACGCCCGGGCCGGCCGTCCCATGGTTCCGATGGGTCCCGGGCCGGGCAGAGAGGAAAGGTGCATCAAAACGCCGCCCTTTCGCATATCTCACCCCTTTACCGCGCCGGCGGCCACGCCCTTGATAATGTGCTTTTGACACAACAGGTAGAACACGATCACCGGAATAATAGACAGCAAAATCAGCGCCATGGTAGCGCCCAAATCCACCGCACCGTAACTGCCCTGCAGGTACTGGATGTGGATGGGGATGGTCATATACTCGTTGCGGTCCAGCACCAGATAGGGCAGCAGGTAGTCGTTCCAGATCCACATGATCTCCAGAATGCCCACGGAGATCATGGTGGGCCGCAGCATGGGAAACACCACACGGAAATAGGTGCGTATGGGCCCACAGCCATCGATGGCGGCAGCCTCCTCCACCTCCCGGGGGATGCTTTTGACAAAGCCGGTGAACATGAAGATGGCAAGCCCCGCCCCAAAACCCAAATAGATGATGGGGATGGTCCACGGCGTGTTCAGCTTGGGGCCCCAGAAGCCCAGCAGGCGCACCGTGTCTGCCGTTTTGGACAGGGTAAACATGACCATCTGGAATGGAACTACCATAGAAAATACGCACAGGGTATAAAACACCCGGCACGCCCGGTCATTCACCCGGGCGATATACCACGCAGCCATGGAAGTACACAGCAAAATCAGCGCCGTGGACAGCAGTGTGATGACCACGCTGTAAAACACCGAGCGGAAAAAAGGGTAGTTGCCAAAGGTCATACCCTTGATGAAATTTTCAAAACCCACGAAGCTTTCCCGGTCGGGCAGGGCGAAGGTCTCGGTCTTGACAAAGCTGTTGACTTTGAAGGCGTTAATAAGCACCATCACCACCGGCAGCACATAGATCACGCTGATGATGCCAAACACCGCCGTCAGCGCCCGCCCCCGGCGGCGGGGTCGTCTGCTGCCCCTCACGCGCCCACCTCCCTGCCCCGGGTGGCACGCAGCTGCGCAAGGGACAGCCCGGCCACCAGCAGGAAGAAAATGACCGCCTTGGCCTGTGCCGTGCCACGGGCCATGCTCCCCTGTCCGTAAAAGGTGTTATAGATGTTCAGCGCCAGCATCTCGGTGGTCTTGATGGTGGCCATGGAACCGTCGGCGTAGGTCCGGAAGCGGAAAGGTGCGCCCCCCGTCAGCGCCAGATTCTGGTCAAAGAGCTTAAATCCGTTGGTCAGGGACAGAAAGGTGCAAATGGTAATAGAAGGCATCACATTGGGAATGGTCACCCGGCGCAGCGTCTGCCAGCGGCTGGCGCCGTCGATGCGGGCGGCCTCCAGCATATGCTCGGGCACCGCCTGCAGACCGGCGATATAAATGATCATCATATAGCCCACCTGCTGCCAGCACATGAGGATAAGCAGACCAAAAAAGCCGTAGCGCGTTTCCAGCAGGATGGAGGTATGGTAAGCGCGCAGGATCCCATCAAACAGGATCGACCAGATATAGCCCAGCACGATGCCGCCGATGAGGTTGGGCATAAAGAACACCGTGCGAAAGATGCCCGTACCCCGGATCTTTTGGGTCAGCGCATACGCCACAGCGAAGGCCAGCACGTTGATGACCACCAGCGATACCAGCGCAAACAGCGCTGTATAGAGAAAAGAGTAGATGAAGCCCCGGTCCAACACGGCGTTGAGGTAGTTCTCCCCGCCCACCCACCGGGCATTGTTGGTGGTGGTAAAAGCGCAAAATGACAGCCAGATCCCCTGTAGGAACGGCCACACAAAGCCGATGACAAAGGCCGCCGCCGTGGGCAGCAGAAACAGCGGCCAGCTGCGGCGGATGGGGCGGCGCAGCAGCGCGCGCCCCGCACGATCGTTTCGTTTCAACGGTAGATCCCCCCTAGCCTGAGCAATGTAATCCGAACCCGCTGCATGGGGCGAATTTTTGCGCCAGACGTTATTTTATTTCAGGCTACGAAAAACCGGGACGGGCTCTCGCCCGCCCCGGTTAGTTTGCTCAGTTATTGGCCGCTTGATACTGGGTCGCCCAGCCGGAAACAAAGGCGGTCTCCACGTTTTTCCAATCGCCCCCGTTGCAGTACTGGGTCAGGGCGGACACCACTCCGGCGCGCCAATCGTCCACATTGGGCGTGTGGCTGAACACCCATGTGACATTGTAATTCCCATCGGACAAATAGTCCGCGGCGGCATTGAAGAAGGGATTATCGGTTTTTGCCGCCTGCTTGTAGGGAATGGGGCCGAACTGCTCGGCCATAAGCTTGGTGCCCTGGGGCGAGGTGACCATCCAGTACATAAAGTCCAGGGTGGCCTGAATGTCCTGCTGGGAGGCGTTGGCGTTCACCGCCCAGCAGTTTTCCGTGCCGTTGCACAGCCCGGCGTCCTCCTCCCCGGGCACGCCGGTGTAGATGGGGATCATGGTCAGCTCCTCGCTCTTCATGCCGTAATCGTTGACCAGTGCAGGATATTCCCACGAGCCGTTTTGATAAAACACCGCCTCGCCCCGGCCGAACTCGCTCTGGGCATCATAGCCCGGGGTAGCCAGCGTGCGCGGATCGGCGGCGCTGTTGTTGATATACAGATCCCAGATTGCCTTGTAATTGTCCAGATAGTCATTTTCGATGCGCTCTGGCGCGGACGACCAGCCGCCCTTGTCTCTGGCCTGATAAAACAAAGGGATATTGGCCAGATGACCGGAGAAACGCCAGGCCGAGCTGCTGTCCAGCGACGAGGAGGTAAATGCATCAAAGCCCAGCTGTTGCGCCCGGGCGTGGATATCCTCCGCTACCCGGCGCAAAGAGTCAAAATCCCGGATGTCGCTGACCTGATAGCCCGCCCGTTCCAGCAGCGTCTTGTTGACGATGATGCCGAAACACTCGTAGGCATAGCCGATGGAACACACTTTGCCCCCCTCATCATAGAGGGTGTAGTCATCGGTGACCAGTTCCTTATAAACCGGGGTGTCCCGCAAGTCGTAGCAGTAGTCTCCCCAGGTCTTTACCGCCGCAGCGTTGCCTACCACGAAGAGAGTGGGCGCACTGCTCTTGTCCATTTCTGCAGTCAGAGTGGACTCATACTGCCCCTGTGCCGCGGTGGCCACCTTCACCTTCACGCCGGTCAGGTCGGTGTAGTCCCGGGCCAGCTGTTGCAGCGCGCCGTCCGCTTCCGGCTTGAAGTTCAGCCAGTAGACGCTGCCCTGCTCCCCGTCCGTTTGGGCGGCGCAGCCGCTCAGGCCAAGCAGCGCTGCCAGCAGCAGGGATATGAATTTCCGTTTCATGGTTTGCTTCCTCCTTTGTGGAACAATGTAGCCTTGCTGTTCATTGTGCGCCAAACCGCCGGTTTTCATACCGCACGCATAAAAAAAGTGCAGTCCATCGACCGCACTTTTTATGTAAACTTATATCTACTTTATCCCCTGCTGCCGGGAGCGCAGGCGGCGCCAGCTGAAAAAACCGTAGACATCATTGATTAAGAAAATGAAAAAGCAGCTCACCATGGGGATGAAGGAGGGATCCTCCGTCCCTGCCAACACCCACAGGCCGATGAGTACCAGATCGTTGGCCGCGTAAGCCAGCGCATAGTAGGGGCTTCGCAGATAGGTCAGCCCCGCAGCGAAAAAGCTGGTGGTGATGGACAGGGTACTCAGGGACAGGTTCGGAGTGTTCCACGCTTTTAGAATAAAGTAAAACGCACCTGTGACCACCCCGGCCAGCACCGTCAGCACCACCACCCGAAGGGCGGTCAGCCCAGCTACACGCACTTGTCCCTTCCCCGCCTGAAAGGGATTGGCCAGCCAGCTGACCAGCGAGGCCGCCGCCATAGGCGCGGTCATGCCAAGATAGGTTATCATCTCTCCGTAGTATCTGGTTTTCAGCGATATCCAGCCGTAGAACAGAGCAAACAGGATGCTCAGCAGTTGCCCCAGCGGCTCGCCCTTTGATACAAAAATCAGCATTGTCGCCCCCAGAAGTGAGGCCGTCAGCACCCAGTAATCAGGCGACCCGACCAGCAAAAAGGACAGGGCAACCACCACCAGCGAGCCAAGCCACAGCCCCCGCTCAAAGGGGGTCAGCCCGGCAAAGGCGGCTTTGATGTGCATAAAACTCCCTCCCATGAAAAACAGCATCTGCGTGCGCTCCTTCCAAGACCTAACGGCGCGCATACAGATGCTGCTGCATCTACTACCCGGTGGCAGTACCTTTATTCCTTACTACTATACCATGCTCCTGCGAAAATAGCAAGCTCCGACTTCTCTGCTGCCGGCCTTATTCCACCGCCGGAGCAGAGGTTTGTTTTGCATCAACCACAGCATTCAGAATGCATGCAGCAATGACCAGCACCGAGCCGATGCCCATCCCCAGCGTGATGCGCTCCTGAAACGCAAGTACGCCGATCACCACGCCGGTCAGCGGCTCTACGGTACTCAAAATGGAAGCACGCACACCGCCGATGAGGAAAGTCCCCTGCTGGAACATGACCACCGCGCCCACGCTGATGAGCATAGCAAACAGCGCGCACAGCAGCCAGCCGGTCACGGACACAGGCAGCGTCAGCCGGCCGCCCACCAGACAGACGACCATCAGGAACGCGGAGCAGACCACCGCAACATAGAAACTGAGCTTAAAGCCGTTGACCTCAGGATACCGAAAGGTGGAAAGTAGGATCACATAGACCGCATAAATCATGCCGGAGACCAGCGCCAGGGAGCAGCCGATCCAATTCAGCGGCTCAGCAGGGTTGTAAAACAAACAGATGCCCCCCACGCACAGGGCAACGGACAAAAGCGCGCCGGCACTTGTTTTCTTCTGCAGGAAAACAAGCCCGAACAACACCACCGTTGCCGGATATACGAAATGAAATACCGTGGCGGTGCCGGTGGCAATATACTGATAGGAGGCGTAAAGCATCAGGGGCGTCAGGCAGCAGCCCGTCAAGGACATCAACGCGACGACCGGCAGCGACTTTACCGGCACGCGCAGCGATCCGCTCTGGCGGTAGGCAAGCAGGGCCAGCACCGGCAGCGAAATCAGATT
>JAGBTC010000294.1 GCA_017631545.1 Oscillospiraceae bacterium | reverse complement strand
GTGGCACCTATGGCAGTTGCCGGAGCGGTGTGCCTGTTGATGATGGCGGCCCTGCTGCTGGTCAGCAGCCTGCAGCTGTACCGGGTGACCAGTTCCGTGGGCAGCCTGCGCAGTGAGCTGAGCGTTCTGCAGGAGGATAACGCGGCGCTGAATGTGAAGTACGAGCAGGTGTTTGATGTGGAGTACCTGCAGGCGGCGGTGGGGGACACCATGGTGCGGCCCACCAACGAACAGATCACCTACATCGATATGTCCCAGCCTGACAGCGTGGTCGTGTACAGCAAGATGCCCCGTACGCAGGGCGCGGCCGGTGCGGCACAGGGCGTCCGGGAGATTTTTACCGGCGTGGTCGAATATTTTCGCTGAGTCGGTACATATAGTAAGTCCAGGAATACGGATGAACTGAAGGGCGCAAGAGACGATTCTTGCGCCCTTTTGACCATAACGGAGGGAGGAAAAAACGATGGCCGAACGCGCCGCGCGCAGACCCAGTAAGGAACAGCGCGCCCAGCAGGAACAGCAGACCAAGCAGACCATTCTCCTGCGTACGATGCTCCTTGCTGTGTTTTTTGGCGTACTCACCTTCCTGCTGCTGGGCTGGAAGCTGTGGGATGTGGCCATCGTCCACCATGAGGAATATCGGGACTACCAGCTGCGCCAATCCACCCGGGACATCACCGTACGAGCCAACCGGGGTGCGATCCTCGACGCCAACGGAAACAAGCTGGCACTGTCTGCCACGGTATATAATGTGGTGCTGTCCCCGGCCGGCATTGAAAACCATTTCAATGACGCGCGTTATGAAAAAAAGGACGGCAGCATCGACCGGGAGAAGCAGGAACAGGAGAAAACGCAGACTCGGGAGAGTGTGCTGCGTATCCTCAACGAGATGCTGGGTCTGGAACGGGAGGCGCTGGAAAAACGCCTGAGCAAGACCACCTCCTGGCACGAAGTGGTATACTATGGGCTGGAGAACGAGCAGTATAAGCAGCTCAAGCAGATCATCAGCGAGAATAAGCTGACCATGGCGCTGGAGTTGGAGCCGGATAGCAAGCGCTACTATCCCTACAACGGCGTGGCGGCCCATATCGTTGGCTTTGTCAACAGCAAGGGGGGCGCCTACGGTGTGGAGGCGGCCTATCAAAGCGTGCTGGAGGGCACGCCCGGGCGCATCATCTACTCCCGTGCCAATGGCGGCGCGCAGATACACAACGGCTATTCCGACTATATCCAGGCCCAGGACGGCAGCAATATCACCCTGACCATTGATGCCAACATCCAGCGCATGGCCGAGCAGACGCTGGCCGCCGGCATTGAAAAATACGATGTGCGAAACGGCGGCATCTGCATCGTTATGCAGCCCAAAACGGGCGCGGTGCTGGCCATGGCCAATTCGCCCACCTATGACCTGAACAACTTTGGCACGGTGCAGGACCCCATTCTCAATGAGAAAGCGGCGGCGGATAAGCAGACCAAGTACCAGCAGCTGAAGGAGCAGGGCGCAAGAAATGACAAGGGTGAACTGCTGAGCGACGAGCAGCTGTGGAAAGAGGCGGGCAATGCGGCCGTACGGGACGCGCTGAGCCAGCAGTGGCGCAGCAAGGTGCTCAACGACACCTACGAGCCGGGCTCCACCTTTAAGTCCGTGGTGCTGGCTGCCGCGCTGGAGGCGGGGGTCATCTCCGACCGGGACACCTTCTACTGTCCGGGCTACTATGTGGTCAGCGGGCGTACCATCCACTGCTCCGAGCGCAGAGGACACGGCTCCCAGACGCTGGCCGAGGCGGTGCAGAACTCCTGCAACCCTGCCTTTATGATGATCGGCCAGAAGCTGGGCGCGGATAAGTTTTACGATTATCTGGAGGCCTTTGGTGTGAAGGATCCCACCGGCATCGACCTGCCCGGCGAGGGCAAGGGCCTGTTGTGGAGCCGGGACTACTTCACCAGCGCCGAGGGCTATCAGTCGCTGGCCACCGCGTCCTTCGGTCAGCGCTTTACCGTCAGCCCCCTGCAGCTGCTTACCGCCTTTTCTGCCACCATCAACGGCGGCTACCTTATGCAGCCCTATGTGCTGCAGTCCGTTACGGATCAGACCGGCGCTGTGCTGGAGCAGAGCGAGCCGGTGGTGGTGCGGCAGGTGGTCAGTGAACAGACCAGCCAGCGCGTGGCTCAGATTCTGGAAAGCGTGGTGTCCGAAGGCACGGGTCGAAACGCCTATGTGGCCGGTTACCGCATTGGCGGCAAGACCGGTACGGCCGAGACCGAGGTGGCGGACGAGGAGATCGTCTCCTTCGTGGGCTTTGCCCCTGCGGACGACCCGGAGGTCATCGTGCTGCTTTACTTCGATACCCCCCGCCACGCCTCGCCGGGCAGCAAGTACGGCTCTACCGGCTATTACATCAGCGGCGGCCAGATGGTCGCTCCGCTGGCCGGACAGCTGATCGCCGATGTGCTGGACTACATGGGTGTGGAGCGCCAGTATACCAAGGAAGAGGCTAACGCCGCCGATGTGGCGGTGCCCAAGGTGGAGGGTTACGACCTTGCCACCGCGGAGAAGGCGCTGAAAAAGAAGAACCTGACCTACCGCACGGTGGGTAAGGGCGATGTGGTCACCGGCCAGATCCCGGCGGTGGGCGCGGTCATCCCCGGAAACAGCACCGTGATCCTCTACATGGGCGAGCAGGCGCCCACCGATCAGGTGGCCGTGCCCGACCTGCGCGGTTTGACTTTCGATCAGGCCAAAGAGCGGCTCAACGCCAAGGGACTGTATATGCGTGCTTCCGGTGTGTCCTACTTCAGCGCCGTTACCAAGGCGCAGGATCAAAGCGGCGGCCCGGGCGAGCTGGTGGATCGGGGCACGGTGATCTCCGTGCGCTTTATCGACACCAGTGTGAACGATTCCTATACCCCGTTGGAGTAATACGGGAACAAAGAGAATGAAACCGCCCTTGAGGGGTGTGTCATTTGAAAACCGATCCGCGTACGCCGCGCCGTCTGGGACGCGGCATCCGAACCGGCACCGGCGTGCAGTGCGTGGTGGTGACCGGCAACGGGGACGCAGAGCTTGTGGTGCATTTGCTGGCTCAGCTGCTCAATGCCCGACCACGCACCCGTGCCCGGGTGGTGGTGCCGGAGCAGGGCGCTGTGCCGGAACGGGTGCTGGCCGCGCTGGAACGGGAACGCTGCACCCATGCGCTGCTGCGTGTGGAGCAGGGACAGCTGTCCCATCCGGAGTGGGAGCTGCTTTGTCCGCGATTGTGTGTGCTTACCGGCACGCCGGGAGCGGGGGAGAGCATTCCTCTTGCCCGCCGCAGCCGAAATGTCGTCTACAGCCCGGATGAGCCGGGCTGGCAGTCGGTCTGGTCGTCACCCCATCCCGGGGCGGTCACCTACTCCCAGCAGGATATGCGCGCTCGCATCACCGCCAGAAATCTGCGGCTGTTTCCCAGCCATGTGGAATTTGAGGCGGTGACCACCGGACGGATCCAGCGCGTGTTTTTGCCGGTGGCAGGAGGCTTTACCTTCTACCACGGCCTGTGCGCGCTGGCCTGCGGCCTGTGCCTTGGGCTGGATTGGGAGGAGATGGGGCGCGCGCTGCGCTGCGCCCGGGGTCTTTTGGGACGCATGGAGGTGCTGCCCATTCCGGCGGCCTGCTCTGTGGTACTGGACAAGGCGGACACGGTGCGTGAGGTGGAGCGGCTGCTCACCTGCGCCCGGGAGTTTACCGCCGCACGGTTGATCTGCCTGCTCAGCTGTTCCGACCGGGCAGACGGGCAGATGTTGGCTGAGCTGGGCGGTGTGGCCGAGCAGCTGGCCGACCGGGTGATCCTGATGGGGGACGGTGCGCCGCAGGAGCGTGCGCGCGCCGCCATCGCGCTGGCGCGGCGCGGCATGACCGAGGCAGCCGGGCAGATCCCTGACCGGGACGAGGCGGTTGACCGGGCCCTGCATGGAGCAGGCGCGGGAGATGTGATCGTGCTGGCCGGCGGTCGAGTGGGAGAGACGGCCGACGCATTTGCCCGGGAACGGGCACGCATCATGGCGTATTTTTCCGGTGAGCGCCTGTCCGACAAAGACAGCTGCGGCCGGTGAAAGCGAACAAAAGAGAAACGACCGATACGGGAGGAAATGAACATGGTTTTGATGTTGAGTATGGTGATCGCCTTCATGGTGTCCTGGCTGCTGGGTCGGCTGCTGATCCCGGCGCTGCGGGCGCTGAAGGCGGGGCAGTCCATCAAGGAGATCGGCCCTCGCTGGCATATGTCCAAGCAGGGTACGCCTACCATGGGCGGGCTGATATTCATTGGCGGTATTTCCCTTGCGGTGCTGCTGGCCGGCTGGCAGCAGATGATGGCTGGGGACTATACCCATTTGATCGTGTGTGCCTTCGCCCTTGTGTTCGGCGTCATCGGCTATATTGATGACTTCCAGAAGGTGCGCCGCCGCAAGAATACCGGGCTGACCGCCATCCAGAAGTTCCTGCTTCAGCTGGCCGCCTCGGTGGCATTTACGGTGCTGCTGCGCCATCTGGGCCTGCTCAGCCCCAACCTGTACATCCCCTTCGTGGGCAAGGAACTGATCCTGTCCTGGCCGGTGTATATGGTCTTTGCCGCCTTTGTCATGGTGGCCACCGTCAACGCGGTTAACCTGACCGACGGTGTGGACGGTCTTGCCACCGGCGTGACCCTGCCTGTGGCGGTGTTCTATGTGGCGGTGGCGGTGTGGATCGGCCGTACGGAGCTTTCCATCTTCCCGGCGGCGCTGACCGGCGGTCTGGCTGCCTTCCTGCTGTATAACTACCACCCGGCCAAGGTCTTTATGGGCGACACCGGCTCGCTGTTTTTGGGCGGCGCGGTGTGCGGCATGGCCTTCGTGCTGGATCTGCCGCTGGTCATCCCCGTCATCGGGGTGATCTATGTGGCGGAGGTGCTCTCCGATGTGATTCAGGTGCTCTACTTCAAGCTGACCCACGGCAAGCGCGTGTTCCGCATGGCTCCGCTGCACCATCATCTGGAGCTGGGCGGCTGGAGCGAGCTGAAGCTGTTCTGGGTGTTCTCCGGCATCACGGCCGCTATGTGTTTTGCTGCCTTTTTGGGCGTAATCGACCGGGTGAGCGTGTAAGCGGCCGGGTTATTAATTTACTCATACTCAATGGAAAGGAGGCTGTTCTATGGCCAGAAGGAGACGGGCAAAGCGCGATCTGCTGCCCCATGAGCTGGTTGCCCGCGGCCCCATTGATCTGCCCTATTTGATGCTGCTGCTGTTGCTGCTGGGCATGGGTGTGCTCATGGTCATGTCAGCCTCCTATGCCGGCGGCGGAGAAACTCCGCTGGCCATGGCACTGGATCAGGCCAAATACGCCCTGGGCGGTCTGGTCATCATGTATGCCATCTCCCGTTACGATTATCAGAAGCTGCGCTTTTGGTCCGTTGTGCTGTTGGCGGTGTCCTTTGTGCTGTTGGTGCTGGTACTCACTCCGCTGGGTGTGGCGCGCAACGGCGCTCAGCGCTGGCTGCGGATGCTGCTGTTTGCCGGCCCTACCTATCAGCCCTCGGAGATCGCCAAGGTGGCCATCATCCTCTTTTTCGCCACCAGCCTGTCCGTTCGGGAAAGCCGCAAGCCCCGCCGTTTCGACAGGCACACCCCACTTGGTTCTCTGGGCAACTGGGCCGAACGGGTGGGACTTCTGGAGCTGGGCTACTATGTGGGCATTCTGGGGATCTTTGCCGCGCTGATGCTGTTTGAGCCGCATATGTCGGGTACCGTGCTGCTGTTTGTAGGTGCGGCGGCGGTGATGTTTGTGTCGGGCATTTCCCTCAAACTGCTGTTTGCTCTGGGCGGCATCGCCGGTGTGGGCATTCTGGGCATTATCCTGCTTCAACCCTATATGCGCGCCCGACTTATGGGTGTGTTTGATACGGACATCAGCCAGATGGGCTACCAGAGCAAGCAGTCTCTGCTGGGCATTGGCTCGGGTGGACTGCTGGGGCTGGGGCTGGGCAACAGCCGGCAGAAATACCAGTTCCTGCCCGAAGCGGAGAACGACTTTATCTTCTCTATCGTGGTGGAGGAGCTGGGCTTCGTAGGCGGCATCCTCATCCTGGCGCTGTTTATGATGTTTGTTCTGCGCGGCTACTGGATCGCCCTGCACGCCCGTGACCGCTTTGGCGCCATGACGGCGGTGGGCATTACCACGCTGTTTGCCGTGCAGGTGTTTTTGAATGTGGGCGTGGTCACATCCCTGTTGCCCAATACGGGAATTTCACTGCCCTTTTTCAGCTACGGCGGCACGGCGCTGATCATGCAGCTGGCCCAGGCGGGCATTATGCTGAGTATTTCAAGGCAGATACCTACACCGAAACAGGATTGATTTGGGTGCGGAGGATAGGCGCATAGGGGCGATAACGCCGGAACGCAGGGGCGAAGCCCAGCACCGCGCAGCGGGGCGGGTTTGCCCGGAGACGCAGAAGTTATCGACCCGGCAATGCGCTCAATCCGCAGCCTAACAGCATTGGGTGCGGAGGATAGGCGCATCAGGCAATAAACCCGACGGAAGGGGAACGAGAGATGAATATTCTGTTCACTTGCGGCGGCACGGCAGGTCATGTCAATCCCGCGGTGGGTCTGGCGCGCATTTTCCAGCAGAAGCACCCGGATTGCAAGGTGCTGTTTGTTGGGGCGGACGGCGGCATGGAGACCCGGCTGGTGCCCAAGGAGGGGTACGAGATCAAAACGGTCACCATCACCAGCTTTCGCCGCTCCTTCTCCCTGAAGGGAATTGCCCACAATATGGGTACGGCCGTTAATATGCTGCGCTCCCGCACGCAGGCGGCGAAGATTTTGCGGGACTTTCGTCCCGACCTTGTGGTGGGAACGGGGGGCTACGCCTCCTATCCCGTGGTGCGGCAGGCTGCACGCATGGGGATCCCCACGGCGGTGCATGAGTCCAACGCCGTTCCCGGCCTGACCACCAAGGCCCTTGCCAAGGTGGCCGATCGGGTGATGGTGGGCTTTGAGGACAGCCGAAGCCATTACGATCAGCCGGATAAGGTGGTGGTCACCGGCACGCCGGTGCGTACCGACTTTTTCCGCTATACCCGTCAGCAGGCCAGACAGGTGCTGGGTCTGCAGGACGAGCGGCCGCTGCTGCTGTCCTATTGGGGGTCGCTGGGCGCACAGGTGATGAACGATTACACGGTGCAGCTGATGCAAATGGAGCAGGAACAGGGCTGCCCCTTCCACCATATTCACGGCGCGGGCCGGGACTATGCCCGGGTGATGCAGGCGCTGGACACCCTCGGTGTAGACGCCCGATCGGGAGCGCTGCAGGTACGGGAATATATCTATGATATGCCGCTGGTCATGGCGGCGGCGGATGTGGTGGTGTGCCGAGCCGGCGCGTCCACCGTCTCTGAAGTGACGGCCATCGCAAAGCCGTCCATCCTTGTGCCGTCTCCCAATGTGACGGCAAACCATCAGGAGAAAAATGCCCGGGTGCTGGAGCGGCAGGGGGCAGCGGTGGTGCTGCTGGAGCCGGAATGCTCGCCCCAGGTGCTGTTTGATACCCTTT
>JAGBTC010000293.1 GCA_017631545.1 Oscillospiraceae bacterium | reverse complement strand
GACCTCGTCAGCCCAGTTGTTCAGGTTCTTGACGTAGACCTTGGCGTTGGGATTGACGGACTGAACGCCCAGAGCGAAGCCGTTGATGCCGGAAGCGGTCTCAGCGTAGTCGGTGGTGTGCGCAGCGACGTAGCCGATGTTGTTGTTGCCGGTCTCCAGGCTCTTCAGACCGGCGGCGATACCGGCCAGGTAGCGGGCCTGATAGGCGCGGCCGAAGTAGTTGTTGAAGTTGGTCTCGTTGCTCTTGTAGCCGGTGCCGTGAGAGAAGATGACATCGGGGTACAGGGCGGCAGCCTCTTCCATGGCGTCGATGTAGCCGAAGGAGATGCCGAAGATGATGTCGGCACCCTGACCGACCAGAGTGTCAACGGCGGCCAGAACCTGCTGCTTATCCTCGGGAACCTCGTCCACGATGACCAGCTGAGTCTCGGGATCCAGGCCCAGATCCTTCATACCGCCCACGATGCCGCTGTGATGGGCAAAGGTGTAGCCGGCGGTGTCGTTCTTGCTGTTGATGTAGATGGCGCCGACGGTCAGCTCGGCAGCCTCAGGCTGGGAAGCGGAACCGCTGACGGAAGTGTTGCCGGCGGTGCCGCAGGCAACCAGGGACAGGGTCATGGCCATGGCCATGACCAGCGCGAGAAACTTCTTCATGATTGGGTTTCCTCCTTACAAAATATCTTCTTTTGCTTTATTAAAAACGGCTGTGCCGTCTTTAACCGTAACAAACCGGGGTCAATCAGCGAAGGTGATGCCCTCGTCCTCACTCATGGCGGCCACCCGGGCCAGCGACTCCACCCGCATTCCCTGTGCGCGCAGATTTGCCCCGCCGGGCTGGAAGGCCTTTTCAATGACGATGCCTGCGCCCACCAGCTGAGCCCCGGACTGGGCCACGATGGCGGCAAGGCCGCGCAGTGCCTCGCCATTGGCCAGAAAATCGTCGATGAGCAGCACCTTGTCCTCCGGGTGCAGATACTCCCGGGATACCACCACATCGTACACCTTGCCGTGGGTGAAGGACTCCACCTTGGCACAGAACACATTGTCCGAGATGTTTCGGGACTGAGACTTCTTGGCAAACACCACCGGGCAGCCAAAGTGACGGGCAGCCAAACAGGCAATGCCGATGCCCGAGGCCTCGATGGTCAGGATCTTGTTGACCTCACAGCCCGAGAAGCGGCGCTTGAACTCCGCACCCATGGCGTCAAACAGCTCCACATCCATCTGGTGGTTGAGAAAACTGTCCACCTTAAGCACCTCGGTGCCCTTGATCACGCCGTCCTCACGGATGCGCTGCTTGAGAAGCTCCATGCCTCAACATCCTCCCGAAAAAAGATACCTCTATTTTAACACAAAACCGACAAACTGCAACGGGTTGTGTAAAATTTCCCGGGTTTTTTACGAAAGGGTTTTCTTTTTCAGGGGTGTACGCAGCCCGTTGGGATGCTGAACGACCGTGTTGTCCAGCTGAGCACGCAGATTTCCCGTGACCGAGTCGATATATTCTCTTCGCAGCGCGTCCCGCTCCGCGGTCTCCTCCGCCGTCAGCCCCTCGGTCTTTGCCTTGCGCGCCAAGGCGTTGATGCGGTCGATCTTTTCCTGTGTCATAGCTAAAACTCCTTTTGTGGGGAGGGGCGTCGAGGCGCCGCCCCCTACACTAGATATAACGCTCGATAGTCAACATGATCCGCCCCTTACGGGACTGACCCAGCACTTCCTTCACCACGCACTTGCCCAGCCCGCGGCAGGTAAGCACATCGCCCTGTGCCACCGCCCGGTCGGGCTTGACGCATTCCCGGTGGTTGACCATCACCCTGCCGGCGTTGATCAGGTCGGCGGCCTTGCCCCGACTGGTGGAAAAGCCGCTGGACAGCACCGCGTCCAGACGCAGCGTGGCCACCGTGTCCCGAATCACGCGCACCTCCGGGGGCTTGACCTCCAGCGCGGACAGGGGGATCTCCTGCAATTTGATCTTCCAGCGGCCCACACTCTCCCACTG
>JAGBTC010000292.1 GCA_017631545.1 Oscillospiraceae bacterium | reverse complement strand
TTTTAAGCGTGCATTCTGGGCGGGGGTGCTGAAGATGCTGGCCGCCACGGCGCTGATGGCGCTGGTGTGTGTGCTGTTGTCCGGTGGACTGTCCGGAGTACTTCCTGCTGGCAAGCTGGGTGAGCTGGTGCTGCTGGCTGTCACCGCAGGCGTGGGCGTGGGGGTGTACTTCCTTGCTGCGCTGGCGCTGGGACTGGACGAGGCGAAGCTGGCTGCCGGTCTTGCAAAACGCCTGCTGAAACGAGGGTGAGAGAATGGAACGAGTACGCAATATTCTCAGCGCCAGCCTTCTGTACCGCTGGCTGGCGGCGGCAGGCCGTTGGGTGGGCGCTCAATGGGAGCGCAGCCGGGTGGTACAGGGCTTTCTCAACCCCTCTGCGCGGGGACAGGCCCGGTCGCAGGCAAGCGTGTTCGCGTGGCTTTGGGCGCGGGTACACGGACTGCTGTGCTGGCTGGATGAGAAACTGAGGCTGGAAACGCTGCTTTCAGACAGTATGTTCACCCAGCTGTGGTTTTGGTGTATGCTTCCGGTGGCGCTTGGTGCGCTGCTGCCCACCATGGTGGTGGCGGCGCTGGAAGCGGTGGCGGTGTGTTCGCTGCTGCTGTGCTTTGCCCGCAGCCGTCAGCGCGCGCTGGTCTATTCGCCCATCAACAAATATGTGATGCTTTACTGCGTGGTGTACGCGGCGGGCACGCTTGCCTCGGTCACCCCCCGGGAGAGTTTGCCCATCGGTCTGCTGAGCGTGTTCTTCACCGCCTTTGCCCTCGTTCCCGTCAACAGCGTGGACAGCCGGGTGGGGCTGGAGCGGATGGTGAAGGGGATGGTGCTGGGCGGCGTTTTGGTCAGTCTGTACGGCATCTACCAGTATGTGTTCCGCACCGGCTATCAGTCGGCTGCCTGGGTGGACAGCTCCATGTTCTCCGGTATCGAGTTCCGCGTGTCCTCCACGCTGGGGAATCCCAATATGCTGGGGCAGTATCTGGTGCTGATGATCCCCCTGGGTGGGGCGTGTCTGCTTAACGCCAGGGGGAAAAAGCAGCGGGTGTTCTGGCTGGGCTGCTGCGGCGTGCTGTGTGCGTGTATGCTGCTCACCTTCTCCCGTGGCGCATGGCTGGCGCTGCTGTTTGCCGGTGCAGCGTTTGTGATTTTGCTCAAGCCCCAGCTGATGGCGCTGGCGCCGGTGGCGCTGGTGGCCCTCTACTTTGTGCTGCCGGACACCATTGTTCAGCGCTTTACCAGTATCGGAAATCTGGCGGACAACTCCACCTCCTACCGGGTGTCCATCTGGCTGGGGTCGCTGCGGATGCTCAAGGACTACTGGCTGTGCGGCGTCGGCCCGGGGGATGCGGCCTTCAACACCGTCTATCCTACCTACAGCTATGACGCCATTGCTACCCCCCATTCCCACAATCTGCTGCTGCAGATCACGGCGGATGCAGGCATCGTGGCGCTGGTGCTGTTTTGCGTGATTTTGTTCTGGTATGTCCGTCAGCTGTGCGCCGCCGCCCATAAGGAGCGCGACGGCAAGGGCCGGCTGCTGCAGGTGGGCTTCCTGTCCGGAGTGGCCGGGTTCATGGTGCAGGCCATGACGGACTATTCCTTCTACAATTACCGGGTGATGTTCCTGTTCTGGGCCTATCTGGCTCTGGGCATGGTGGCCGCCCGTTGGAGTCAACTGAAAAAGGAGGGGGACGCGTGATTCGGGTACTCAATGTCATCAGCGACACCAACATCGGCGGCGCAGGCCGGGTGCTGCTGAACTATATGAGCCGGGCTGACCGGGAACACTTTGATGTCAGCGTGGCTATGCCCCGGGGCAGCCTGCTCAAGCAGCCGCTGGAAGAGCTTGGTACCACCGTGTATGAGGTGGACGGGCTGACCGACCGCTCCTACCACAAGGACGATGTGAAGGAGCTGGAGCAGCTCATTGGGCAGGTGCAGCCGGATATTGTACACACCCACGGGGCGCTGTCCGGGCGTATCGCCGGCCGCCGCTGCGGCAAGGTGGTCATCTACACCCGTCATTCCGCGTTCCCCGTCCCGGCCAAGCTGAAATACCCCCCCGGCCGCTGGGTGAACAAATTCCTCAATGAGTATTACTCCGACCACATCATTGCCGTCAGCCCGGCTGCGGCGGAAAACCTGACCGATGCGGGCATCAGTAAAAAGCACATCACGGTGATGATGAACGGGGTCACCCCCGTGCAGCGCAAAAGCCCGGAGGAGACTGCCGCCCTGCGGGAACAGTGGGGCGTGCAGGACGGGGAGTTCGTGCTGGGCATTCTGGCCCGCATCGAGCCTTATAAGGGACACCTGCACATCCTGGAGGCGATGAAACAGCTCACGGACGAGGGCAGAAGCCTGCGCCTTCTGGTGGCAGGCGTCGGCACCTACGAGCAGGAGCTTCGCCAGCAGGCGCAGGACATGGGCATTGCCGAGCGGGTAAGCTTTATGGGCTTCCAGACCGATGTGGCGGGCGTGCTGTCTATGCTGGATCTGCAGCTCAATGCGTCCTACGGCACTGAGACATCCAGCCTGTCCATTCTGGAGGGACTGAGCATGGGCCTGCCTGCGGTGGTCAGCACCTACGGCGGCAACCCCTGGCTCATCGACGACGGGCAGGACGGCCTGCTGTTTGAAAACCGGAACAGCGCCCACCTTGCCCGGTGCATCGCGCAGCTGATGGATCAGCCGGATACCCTGGCCGCCATGGGTCAGCGCGCGGTGGAGATTTTCCATCAGCGGTTTACCGCCGAGATCTTTGCCCAGAATATAGAAAATGTGTACTATAAAGCGATGGAGGAAATGCGCCATGAGTGAGAAAAAGAGAATCAAGTGGAAGCTGAATCTGTTTGATATTGGGCTGATCGTCGTGGTGCTTCTGGCTGCCGCCGGTGTGGTGGCTGTCAAGCTGGCGGGCGCCTCCGCACCGGCCGACCCGGCCACCGGAGTGCCTGCGGGCAAAATCACCGTGAACTATGTGGTGGAGCTGGAGCAGATGCACAAGCAGACGGCGGAAATGGTCAAGGTGGGCGACCAGCTGTATGAGCGCACCCGGAAAGAGGCCATGGGCACCGTTACCTCTGTGAAGGTGGAGCCGACCCGTATCCTGACCAAAAACGAACTGGAGGGCGCGTTCCAGTATGCCGAAGTGCCGGAGCGCTACAATGCTATCCTGGAAGTGACGGCTCCGGCTACCGAGAGCGAGAGCAGCATTACGCTGGAAAGCGGTCTGGAGGTCCGCGCAGGAACCGCTGTGCGCGTGTTCGGCCCGGACTACTACGGTGCGGGCTATATCCTGTCCGTGAAGAAAGGTTGATGACACATGAAAAAAATCATTGACGAGAACGGCCGCCTGTTCGGACGCATCAGCGTGATCGACATTGGCGTGCTTATACTGGCGGTGGTGCTGGTAGCGGCCTTTGCTGCCAAGGATGATACCACGCCCATCGCAGTCATCGCCGCGCCCATGCAGGATGTGAGCTATACCGTTGCCATTACCAATATGCCCCAGGGGCGGCTGGAAAGCCTGCATGAGGGAGATACGCTGTACGACTCGGAGACCAAATATGCTCTGGGCAAGGTGGCTTGCGTGGAAGCGGAGGCGTGTACCACCTCCATACTTAAGTCAGACGGAACCTATGTCATGGCACCCGTCGAGGGGCGCTATAATGTGACCGTCCATGTGGATGCCAAGGCCATGGTGGATGAGCGACAGAATATTTATATTAACCGAACCAACCAGATTGCTGTGGGTTTGTCCCTGAGTTTGTATACCAAAAGCGCGCTGTTTGGCGGCGTTATCACGGAGATCGGTTAAATGGGTAAAAAAATTATGATGGCCACCATGGGGCTGGACATCGGTGGCGCAGAGACCCACATTGTGGAGCTGGCCAAGCAGCTGCGTGCCATGGGGCATGATGTACTCGTAGTGTCCAACGGCGGCGTGTATGTTCCGGAACTTCAGCAGGCCGGCATCCGCCACTATCAGGCTCCACTGCACCGGCGCAATCTGAGCTGTATGCGCCGTTCCCTGCACATTCTGCGTAAGGTGATTCAAAGCGAGCAGCCCGATGTGGTGCACGCTCACGCCCGTATTCCCGGCTTTTTGTGCGGCCTGCTGCACAAAAGCATGAAATTCCCCTTTGTTACCACCGCCCACTGGGTGTTCCATACCGGCGGCGCGTTGCGCTATCTGACCGACTGGGGGCAGCGCACCATCGCCGTGTCCGACGACATCAAGGAGTACCTGATGCGTGAGTACGGCATCCCCGCCGAACACATCAGCGTCACCATCAACGGCATTGATACGGACAAGTTCTCCCCCGAAATTTCCGGAGAGAAGGTGCTGGCGGAGTTTGGCCTTGACCCCGAGCGTCCGGTGGTGTCCTATGTTAGCCGCATGGACGAGGATCGGGCGCTGGTGGCTCGCCAGCTGATTGAAATTGCACCCGAGCTTGTGCGTGCGGTGGACGGTGTGCAGCTGCTCATTGCCGGCGGCGGCAATGTATTTGATGAGCTGAAGGCGCAGGCGGACGAAGTAAACAAACAGCTCGGCAGTACCGTCATCGCCATGACCGGCCCGCGCACGGACATCAACGAGATCGCCGCGGCAGGCGATGTGTTCGTGGGCGTGTCCCGCTCTGCCCTGGAGGCCATGGCGGCGGCAAAGCCCGTCATCGTGGCAGGCAACGAGGGCTACCACGGCCTGTTCACACCGGACAAGCTGGAGCAGGCGCGGCTGGGCAACTTCTGCTGCCGCGGCATGGAAGCGTCCACCCCGGCGCGGCTGCTGGAGGATCTGACCCACGCACTGCGGATGAGTCCGGAGGAGAAAAAGCAGGCAGGCGAATACGGCCGGCAGGTGATTTTCGACCATTACTCGGTGCATCGCATGGCGCAGGACTGTCTGGATATGTACGAGCGGGTGTACCGCCGCAAGCACCATATCCTTGTCAGCGGCTACTACGGCTTTTCCAACGCCGGGGATGATGCCATTCTCCAATCCATCCACGATGGGATCATGTCTGTGGGTGAGGATATCGCGGTCACTGTCCTGTCCAACGACCCGGAACAGACCACCCGGCGTTACGGCTGGAACGCGGTGGCGCGCTTCAGCCTGTCGCAGGTGTGGCAGGCGATGAAGGAGTGTGACCTGCTGCTGTCCGGCGGCGGAAGCTTGCTGCAGGACCGCACCTCCACCCGTTCGCTGCTGTACTATCTGTCGCTGATCCATCTGGCCAAGCGCATGGGCAAAAAGGTGGCTCTTTACGCCAACGGCATCGGCCCTGTGCTGCGTGCCGGTAACCGCCGGCAGGTGTGCCGGGCGGTGGAGCAGGCGGATCTGGTGACCCTGCGTGACCGCAGCTCTCTGCAGGAACTGCGGGAGATGGGGGTGCAGCGGCAGGATCTG
>JAGBTC010000291.1 GCA_017631545.1 Oscillospiraceae bacterium | reverse complement strand
GTTGAGCACGCCATGGAAGAGGGCATCCAGTTCCACTTCCTGACCAACCCCACTGCCGTTGAGAACGACGGCAACGGCCATGCCTGCGGCCTGACCTGCATCAAGATGGAACTGGGCGAGCCCGACGAGAAGGGCGTGACCTCCGTGCCCGGCATCTTCGCCGGCGGCGACGCCGCTACCGGCGCCGCCACCGTCATTCTGGCCATGGGCGCTGGCAAGAGCGCGGCCAAGTCCATTGACGAGTACATCAAGAGCAAATAATGCAAACCGCCAAACGGCGCAGACCCAACCGGGTCTGCGCCGTTTTTGTATATTTTTGAGCAAGCGGGAAACAGTAACCCCAGAAAGTGGGGTATGCGGCATGGAAACGAAAAAACTGGGCGGACAGACGGTGCAGATGTCCCAACCGCCTGTGATATTGGGGCACGCCAATGTAGTGGGCAAAAAAGAGGGCGAGGGGCCGCTGAAGGACACCTTTGACTATATTGATGCCGACGACACCTTCGGCCAGCCCAGCTGGGAAAAGTCGGAGAGCCAGATGCAAAAGCAGGCGCTGACTATGGCCATGGAGCGTGCAGGGGTGAGCGCCGGGCAGGTGGACTTTCTCTTTGCCGGCGACCTGCTCAACCAGTGCATCAGCTCCTCCTACGCCGCCCGGGAACAGAATATACCCTTTTTCGGGCTGTACGGCGCCTGCTCCACCATGGGGGAGAGCATTGCGCTGGCTTCCATGACGCTGGACGGCGGCTTTGGGCAGTGCGCGGCGGCGGTGGCATCTTCGCACTTTTGCTCGGCGGAGCGGCAGTACCGAAATCCGCTGGAATACGGCAGTCAGCGCACCCCCACCGCCCAATGGACGGTGACGGGCGCAGGGGCGGTGGTGCTGGGCAGGGCAGGGGATGGGCCCAAAATCACCCACTGCACCATCGGCCGCATCGTGGACAAGGGCGTGTGCGATGCCAACAACATGGGTGCAGCCATGGCGCCTGCGGCGGCAAAGACCATCTGCGCCCACCTGCATGACACAGGGCGCGACCCGGATTTTTATGACCGCATCATCACCGGCGATCTGGGCAAGCTGGGCAGCGAGCTGCTGCTGGAGCTGACCCACCGGGAAGGGTATGACCTGCGAGAGGTACACGCCGACTGCGGAATGCTCATCTTTGATCCACAGGAACAGGATGTGCACTGCGGCGGATCGGGCTGCGGGTGCTGTGCCAGCGTGCTTACCGGCCATCTGCTGGAGCAGATGAAGCGCGGTGTGTGGAAGAACATTCTCTTCTGCCCCACCGGGGCGCTCCATTCTCCCACCGCCACCATGCAGGGAGAGTCCATTCCCGGCATCTGCCACGCGGTGGCACTGACCAACGGAAAGTGAGGGACAAACATGGAATATTTCAACGCCTTTTTGTGCGGCGGTATCCTGTGTGTGATCGGGCAGATCCTTGTTGACCGCACCAAGCTCACCCCGGCAAGGATCCTGGTCATCTATGTGGTGTCCGGCGTGGTGCTGGGCGGTCTCGGCCTTTACAAGCCGCTGGTGGATTGGGCAGGCGCAGGGGCTACCGTCCCCCTGACCGGCTTTGGCTACCTGCTCAGCGAGGGCGTACGGGAGGCGGTGGCGGAAAAGGGATTGGCCGGGGCGCTCACCGGCGGACTGACCGCTTCAGCCGGCGGCGTGACGGCGGCGGTATTTTTCGCTCTTGTGGTGGCCATGCTGTTCAAATCCAAGCCGAAACGGTAATGAAATGAGGTAATTACGATGAAGTATCCCAACTTAAATGCCTTGCTGGATGCCCAGCCGGAAGCAAAGGCCTATTTCCGCTGCCTGCCCGACTATGTGCGCGAGCAGATCAGCGCCCGGCCCGATGGGGTAAATTCCCTTGAAAGCCTGAAGGACTATGCCGAAAACCTGACCCGGGGCGACGGCTGAACCACTCAAAATTTGGCAGGCCGCCCGGCCTTGAGGCGGTTGGCCGTAGAGATTTGTTCGGTTTTACACCCATCTTTTTCCCCACAGCGTCCTCCTTGTCCTTGCAATACACCAAGTATTGCTTCGTCCTCGGAGTTTGCTGTGAGAAAAAATCTTAGCTCTAAAACTGCAAAGCACTTCAAAAAGAGAGATTTTTCGTGCAAGACGAGAAGGAAAGCTGCGGCAAGGCTGACGCCTGCCGCGGCTTTTTGACAAAGTTTTGCCGGAAAAGATCCTTTTTGAAGCGAATAAATCCCTATGACCAGCCGCCTTGTGTCGGGCGGCTTTTGACTTGAAAAAGGCAGGAAAGCTGATATAATAAAGGCATACCAATCGACTCGTTCGGGAAAGAAGGACTTGCCATGCCCAATCAGGAGCCAACGCGCACCCTGGCCTATATTTGCCCCCGCTGCCGGCAATCGGTCATCGTGGAAAAAAGCCTGTTCACCCTTGCCGCCGCGCCGGTAAAGGTGCCATGTCCCTGCGGCGGCTCGGCGCTGGAGGTGGAGCTGCTGCCCGACAAGGCGCGCCTGCGCGTGCCCTGTCTGTTCTGCGGCAAGGAACACGCGGTCACCTGCGCTGCCTCCGCCTTTGTGGGAAACAAAGCGCTGGCCTTCTCCTGCGCGGCCTCCGGGCTGGACTGCTGCTACGCCGGGGAGGAGGGGGCGGTCTATGCCGCCACCGCCCGATTGGAGCAGGCGGTGGATCAGCTGGATCAAAAGCAGGGGGAGGAGCAGGCCTTCCTGAATGAGCTTGTGATGCATGAGGTACTTTCCGAACTCAAAGAAATCGCCCAGAGGGACGGCATCTCCTGCGCCTGCGGCAGCAAGGGCTGGACCTTCCGGGTCAACTACAGCACGGTGGATCTTATCTGCACGGACTGCGGCGCGCAGATGCGCTTGAAGGCGGCTACGGCCGACGACATTGACGATATCTGCTGCAAAAATACGCTGCTCATCGGCGGCAACAGAAAGGGTTAAACCAATGAGTGTGTGGTACGAGCATAAAACCCTCATCGACACCCGGGATGTGGACGGGCGCGGTCGTTGCCGCCCCTCCGCCCTGCTTGGTCACCTGCAGGAGGCGGCCACTCTGGCCGCCGAGGGGCGGGGCTTCGGCCGGGAGGTACTGATGGAGCGCTACGGCGCGTTCTGGATGCTGGCGCGTATGTGGTACCGACTGGAGCGGCCGGTGCGCTGGGGCGAGCGGCTGCACATACATACCTGGCACCGGGGCGGAAAGGGTGCGGCCATGTACCGCGATTTCGACCTGTATGTGGACGATGCGCCGGTGGGCGAGGCGGTGTCGGTGTGGGTGCTGGTGCAGCTGGCCGACCGGAAGATGCTTCGGCTGGCTCAAGTTCCGGAACTGGAGGGGACAGAAGGCGGCGAGCGCAACAAGAGTGTTTTGCTCAGTAAGCTGCGCCTGCCCGGGGAAATGACCCTTGCCGAGCGGCGGCTGATGCACTACAGCGACACGGACATCAATGCCCATGTGAACAACACCCGTTATGCCGACTTCGCCTGCGACGCCATCCACGCCGAAGAGCTGAAGGACGGGCAGTTTATCCGGGAACTGCAGCTGGGCTACCATGCCGAGTGCCTCCCCGGGGAGGTCATCGACCTGCTTGTGGGCCGGGAGGAGGAGTGCCGGTTTGTCCACGGTATAGACGAAAGCGGCAAATCCCGCTTTGACGCAAGGCTCATTCTTGGGCAAGACATTCCTTGACAAGCCTGCTGCGGCGCGTTAAAATAATTAAAATGCCACTTTATATATTGCTCCGCCTGTGGGGGCGGGGTCGGGATAGAGAAAAGGAGTTGTTGAAACATGGATGCCTCTCAGAAGTTTCTCAAAAAGGGTCTGACCTTTGATGATGTGCTGCTGGTGCCCGCGGCCAGCGATGTGCTGCCTGCCGACATCGATCTGCACACCCAGCTGACGAAGAAAATTCGGCTGAACATTCCCCTGATCAGCGCCGCCATGGACACGGTTACCGAGTACCGCATGGCCATTGCCATCGCTCGCGAGGGCGGCATCGGCATCATCCACAAGAATATGTCCATCAGCCAGCAGGCCGAGCAGGTGGATATGGTCAAGCGCAGCGAGAACGGCGTTATCACCAATCCCTTCTGGCTGGCGCCCGGCCACACCCTAGCCGAGGCGGACGAGCTGTGCGCCAAGTTCAAAATCTCCGGTGTGCCCATCTGTGACAACGGCAAGCTGGTTGGCATCATCACCAACCGCGACATGAAGTTTGAGACGGACATGACCCAGCTGATCGACAATGTGATGACCAAGGAAAATCTGGTCACCGCACCCGAGGGCACCACGCTGGCCGAGGCCAAGGAGATCCTGCGCCGCCACAAGATCGAAAAGCTGCCCATCGTGGACAAGAACTTCCACCTCAAGGGCCTGATCACCATCAAGGACATCGAAAAGGCCGAGGTGTACCCCAACTCCGCCCGTGACGAGCGCGGCCGGCTGCTGGTAGGCGCCGCCATCGGTGCCACCGCCGATGTGCTGGACCGCGTGGCCGCGCTGGTGGAGGCAGGCGTGGATGTGCTGGCGCTGGACTCCGCCCACGGCCACAGCAAGAACATCATCGAAACCGTGCGCCGGGTCAAGGCTGTTTACCCCGATGTGCAGCTCATCGCCGGCAATGTTGCCACCGCCGAGGCGACCCGCGACCTGATCGAAGCAGGCGCCGACTGCGTCAAGATCGGCATCGGCCCCGGCTCCATCTGTACCACCCGTGTGGTGGCCGGCATTGGTGTGCCCCAGATCACGGCCGTTTATGATGCGGCTCAGGTGGCTGCCCAGTACGGTGTGCCCATCATCGCCGACGGCGGCGTGAAGTATTCCGGCGACATCGCCAAGGCCATCGCCGCCGGTGCCAATGTGGTCATGCTGGGCTCCCTGTTGGCCGGCTGTGAGGAGTCTCCCGGTGAGACCGAGATCTATCAGGGCCGTCAGTTCAAGGTGTACCGCGGCATGGGCTCGCTGGCTGCCATGGCCAAGGGCTCCAAGGATCGCTACTTCCAGCAGGACAACAAGAAGCTGGTTCCCGAAGGCGTGGAAGGCCGCGTCCCCTACAAGGGAGCGGTGGGCGACACCATCTATCAGCTGATGGGCGGTCTGCGCTCCGGCATGGGCTACACCGGCTGCCATACGGTGGACGAGCTGCGTGAGAACGCCCAGTTCATTCAGATCACCGCCGCCGGCCTGCGTGAGTCCCAC
This sequence comes from Oscillospiraceae bacterium, assembly GCA_017631545.1. GTDB lineage: Bacteria > Bacillota > Clostridia > Oscillospirales > Oscillospiraceae > Lawsonibacter. The sequence continues at coordinate 5,764 of JAGBTC010000291.1, read as the reverse complement.
CCCCACGACATCTATATCACCAAGGAAGCGCCCAACTACACCATCAGCCCCAACGGCTAATACCGTTTCTAAGACCGCACTCGGTAGAGTGCGGTCTTTTTTTCCAGAACCGGTAAAATCTATTGACAGGGAAGAGGGGAAGGGTTACAATAAAAATGTCTCAAATGAGACAGAGGAAGGTGAAGCTATGGAGCAAGCTCTGTCCGCACAGGAATGGCAGCTGCTGTCCGGCTGTGCCCTGTTTCAAGGGTGCGCTCGGGAGGAAGTGCAGCTTGCGTTGGAGGACGCGGCGTGTACGCTTGGTGTTTACGAAACCGGTCAGACGGTATATCAGCCCGATCATTTTTCGCGCTGCCTTGGTGTTCTGCTGTCCGGTGGGATCCGGGTGACCCGGGATTCGCTGGCCATCAGCGTACTCTCCCCGGGGGAGCTGTTTGGCGCGGCCGCCCTGTTCAACGACCGGCCGGACTACGCCACCACCCTGACCGCCTGCGCCCCCTGTCGGGTGGTGCTGCTGCCTCAGGAGCTGGTCAGCCGGCTGATGGACGCAAGCCCACGCATCCGGGACAATTACATCCGCTACCTGTCCGGGCGCATCCGCTTTCTCAGCGGTCGCATCCGTTCGCTGGCGGCAGAAGGGGTGGAGGGCAAGCTGAAGCAGCACCTGCTGACCACCCTGTCCCCCACCCGGACAAGGCTGTCCTGCCCGGCCACCGAGCTTGCCCAGCGGCTTGGCATCAGCCGTGCGTCCCTCTACCGCGCCTTTGACGCGCTGGAGGAGCAAGGACTGATCCGCCGGGAGGGGCGCAGCATCGTTGTGCCCGACCTGAGCGCGCTGGACGCATCTTCTTTGTAAGTATAGGAAAACACGAAACGAGAAAGGAAGTATCCACTATGAAAAAACGCACTCTCGCTCTGATGATGAGCCTTGTTCTGCTGCTGGGCATCACTGCCTGCGGCAAGCCCGCTGCCAGCGGCAGCGCCTCCGACCCCGCACCCGAAGTTTCCCAGCCCGGGATTTCCGTTGGCGAGCCTGCCAAGGTGATGGTCATGTCCGGCCCCACCGGCGTGGGCGCAGCCAAGATGATGGCCGACAGCGCCGCTGCCGGCGACGCGGCCGCCTATAACTTCACCGTGGTGGCCGGCAACGACGAGGTGGCGCCCGCCCTTGCCAAGGGCGAGGTGGACATCGCCTGCATTGCCACCAATCTGGCCGCCAATCTGTACAATAAGCAGACGGACATCAAGGTGCTGGCGGTGAACACGCTGGGCGTGCTGTATGTGCTGGAAAAGGGCAGCAGCGTGAGTGATGTTTCCTCCCTCAAGGGCAAGACCATCTACGCCACCGGCAAGGCGGCCAACCCGGAGTATATTCTCAGCCATGTGCTGACACAGAACGGCATTGACCCGGTCAATGATGTGGACATTCAGTGGATGACCCCCCAGGAGGTCACCGCCAAGATGGCGCAGTCCACCGATGGTGTGTGTATGCTTCCTGTCCCTGCGGCCACCGCCCTGATGATGAAGGACGCAGGCGTGCGTGAGGCGCTGAATGTCAGCGCCGAGTGGGACAAGATCTCCGAAAATCCGCTGGTCATGGGCTGTGTGGTGGCCCGTACCGCCTTTATCCAGGAGAACCCCCAGCTGGTGGAGCAGTTCCTTGCTGAGTATGAGCAGTCCATCAACTTCATGAAGGATGAGAGCAATTCCGCCACCGCCGCGGAGTGTGTGGCCCTGTTTGGCATCACCGCCAACGCCGCCATCGCTGCCAAGGCCATCCCCCAGTGCAACCTGACCTATATGGCGGGCGAGCAGATGCGTACCGCCATCCAGAACTATTACGAGGTGCTGTTCACCGCCGATCCTGCCTCCATCGGCGGCGGTAATCCCGACGATGCGTTCTACTACATTCCCTGATAAGCTGCTCAAGGGGACGGCGGCGCTGGTGTTCTGGCTGGCGGTGTGGCAGTTCGGGGCATGGCAGGTGGGACGGGAGCTGTTCCTGCCTGCACCGCTGAGCGTGCTGTGCCGATTGATGCAGCTGGCACAGACCGGGGAATTCTGGCTGACCGCCGGACTGTCTCTGGGCCGGGTGCTGCTGGGCATGGTGTGGGGGACGGCGCTGGGCTGTGTGCTGGCTGTGCTCACCGCGTCAAGCCGCTGGCTGGACGCCATCCTGTCCCCGGCGGTACGGGTGGTGCGCGCCACCCCGGTGGCCTCCTTTATCCTGCTGGTCTTTTTGTGGACACAGCGGGATCAAGTGCCCGTTATCATTGCGGCGCTGATGGTGCTGCCCGTGGTGTGGGGGAATGTGACCCGGGGCATCCGGGAGTGCGACCCCAAACTGCTGGAGATGGCGCGGATGTACCGCTTTTCCGGCTGGAAAACGGTGCGGCTGATTGTACTGCCCTCGGTACGCCCCTATTTTCTCAGCGCGCTGACCACCTCCATGGGTCTTGCGTGGAAATCCGGGGTGGCGGCAGAGGCGCTGGTATGGCCCAAATGGGCCATCGGCACCCAGATCTACAACACCAAACTCTATCTGGAAACGGCGGATCTGTTCGCATGGACGCTGGTGGTCATCCTGCTCAGTCTGATGCTGGAGCGGCTGATTACCGCCTTGATCCGCCGGGCGGAAGGGGGGAGTGAGCCGTGATCGCGTTGGAAGGCGTGACTTTATCCTATGGAGAAAAGCGGGTGCTGGAGGATTTCTCTCTCGTGATACCGCCCCACGGCGTTACTGTTCTCTCCGGGCCCTCCGGCTGCGGTAAGACCACCCTGCTGCGTCTGCTGGCCGGGCTGGAAAAGCCGGAGCAGGGGCGCGTGGTGGGGGTGACGCCCCGGCAGACGGTGCTGCTGTTTCAGGAGGATCGGCTGATCCCCGGCCGGACGGTGCTTGAGCAGCTGACCGATGTGCTGCCCCCCGAGCGCAGGGACGAGGCGGCGCGCTGGCTGGAGCTGGCCGAGCTGACCGGCGAGGAGCATACGCTGCCCCGACAGCTGTCCGGCGGCATGAGCCGTCGGCTGGCCTTTGTGCGCGCGCTGGCACTGGGGGGCGAGCTGTACCTGCTGGACGAGCCCTTCACCGGCATCGACCTGCCCCGGCGCAAGCGGCTGATGCAGGCGCTGCGGCAGCTGGATGCCCCGGTGCTGCTGGTCAGCCACGAGCCGGAGGTGGCCGACATGGCCGAGCGCGTGCTGCGGTTGGACGGCCCACCCCTGCAGGTGTGTGGCCCATAAGAGATACGGGTCTGTACGAAGCGGTACAGACCCGTATTTTTATTTATTTACCCATCATATGGGTGAAGCCGTCCACTGCGTCGGAGATGGTGTCCATGGCGTCGTTGACCGCGTGGTTGACGCTGCGTACCGCCCGGTTGGCTGCCCGGCGCACATCCTTTTGGGACGCGGCAACCATCATTCCGACCACCGCGCCGGCCACCAGACCCACGCCCATACCGCAGGTAAATCTACCGCACATCATCGCAAAGCCTCCTTTCGTATTTCTGTGATTATTCTGCCCCGAAAAAACAAAAAATCCGTTGCTAAAATATGCGTGTTCTTTTATAATATATATTAGTGACCGTATGCGTGCGCCGGCACGGGGCCGGGGCGGAGCAAAGGGGCACGGATAAGGAGAACGACCATGAAATTGCTTATCAAGCGCGGACGGCTGATCGACCCGGTTGGGGGGATCGGCGGTGTCATGGATCTGCTGATCGAGGACGGGCGTATCGCCGGTGTGGGCAGCGATCTGGGCAGCGAAGCAGACCAGATCATCGACGCGACCAATCTGGCTGTTTGCGCCGGTCTGGTGGATATGCATGTGCATCTGCGCGACCCCGGCTTTGAGTACAAAGAGGATATTTTCACGGGCACTCTGGCCGCCGCCCGGGGCGGCGTGACCACCGTTGCCTGTATGCCCAACACCAAGCCGGCTACCGACTGTCCGGAGCAGATTCGCTATGTGCAGGACAAGGCGGCCACGGCCTGCGGTGTACGGGTGTACCCCGTGTGCGCGGTGACCCGGGGGCAGCAGGGGCAGGAACTGACGGATGCCGAGCAGGCGAAAAAGGCGGGCGCACCCGCCCTGTCTGACGACGGTTTTCCCATCGACAGCGCCAATGTCATGCGCGATGCGCTCATCCGTGCCAAGCGGTATGACCTGCCGGTGCTGTCCCACTGCGAGTACGGCGACATGGTGAAAAACTACGCCGTGAACGAGGGTCGCGTGTCCCGCCAGCTGTGGCTGGAGGGTCGCCCGGCCATTGCCGAGGAACTGATGGTCATGCGCGACGCCATGCTGGCCGAGGAGACGGGGGCGCATGTACACATTCAGCATGTGTCCACGGGCAAGAGCGTGGACATCATTCGAAAAATGAAGAAAAAGGGCGTGCCCATCACCTGCGAGACCTGTCCGCAGTATTTTACCCTGACCGAGGACGAGGTGCTGCGCTGCGGCTCTCAGGCGCGGGTCAATCCGCCCCTTCGCACCAAGCATGATGTGGAGGAGATCATCCGCGGTCTGCAGGACGGCACCATTGACGCCATCGTTACCGACCACGCCCCCCACTCCGCCGAGGAGAAGGCCCGTCCGCTGGAGAAGGCACCCAGCGGCATGGTGGGGCTGGAGACTTCGCTGGCGGTCACCCTGACTGCCCTGTACCACACGGGCAAGATGGAGCTGGATGCCATCATCCGCAAGATGACGGTCAACCCGGCCAATATCCTGCGCCTGAGCGCCGGCCGGCTGGCCATCGGCGCAGACGCGGATGTGACCATCTTCGACCCCGACGAGGAGTGGATCGTAGACCCGGAGGAGTTTGCTTCCAAGGGGCGCAATACCCCCTTTACCGGCCGCACCCTGAAGGGTCGGGTGAAATACACCATCGTGGGCGGCAAGATCATCTATCAGGACAACTGAACACAGGGAGCCGGGGAAGATGAGCAGAAAAAAGAAATACGCGCTCTGGCTGATCGGCACACTGGTTTTCTCGGGGACTGCGTTCGCTCTGGCTTTTATGCGGCTCCTGTCCGTCCGGGGAGGGTTTGGCATCGCTGTGTTCTGGCTGTGGAACGGGATCTGCCTGATGATGGACTGGCACCCGGAGTATCGCCAGTATGACCGCTGGGAACGGCGGGTCTACGGATTGGCGTTTACGGTCATGGGCGCTGCACTGGTGGCCATTGCCTTCATCCCCATAACCAATATCCTGGCAGGGCTTGCCTTTGTGTTTGTTCCCACCGGACTGATTGCCCTCATCGGTCGGTTCTGGTATGTGGAACGCAAACGCAGTGAGGAATGGAACAAACAAAATCAAACAGAAAAGGATTGATATAAATGTCTTTTGATATTCTGCAGGATAAGATCCGCGCCATGAAAAACCCCACCGTGGCCGGTCTGGACGCGCGCATCGAGTATGTGCCCGAGTACATCCGCAAGGCGGCCTACGAGCAGTATGGCGTGGGACTCAAGGGCGCTGCCGAGGCCATCTGGCAGTTCAATGTGGGACTGATCGACGCCCTGTGTGACATCGTGCCTGCCGTCAAGCCCCAGGCGGCCTATTACGAAAATCTGGGCTGGCAGGGCATGGAGATGCTGGAGCGCACCATCGCCTACGCCAAGAGTAAGGGTCTGTTCGTCATCGCAGACATCAAGCGCGGCGACATCGGCTCCACCGCCACCGCCTATGCTGAGGGCTGGCTGTCCGGCGCACCCATCGAGGGGCAGCTGTGCAAAAGCTTTGACGCCGACTGCGTCACC
>JAGBTC010000290.1 GCA_017631545.1 Oscillospiraceae bacterium | reverse complement strand
GACCCCCTTGAGGCAGTAGACGATGAGCATGGCGATCACCGCCGGAGGAAGGACCTGTCCCAGATACAGCACGATGCGCGGCGGATGCTCGCCCCGGTCAAAGAGAAGGAAGGGCAGCGCCCGGGTCAAAAAGGTGACCGCCGCCATCACGGCGATGGAGGCCAGCGTCTGGGGGACGGAAAGTACAGGGGTCATACGGCTTGCACTCCTTTCCGATGGGCGGCGTCCAGATGGGGACGAGCCAGTGTAAGCACCAGCCCGATCACACCCAGAGCAGGCACCAGCATATTGTCCGGGCCAAACAGGGCAAGGCAGGCGAGGGTGGCTGCCGCACCCAGCAGGGCAGGCAGGTGCTTGGGATAGCTTTTCCACTGGTCGATGGCAATGACGATGAACAGCGCCGTCATGGCAAAGTCCACCCCCGTGGTGTCAAAGCCCAACAGCTGACCGGCCACCGCGCCGATGACCGAGCCGGCGATCCAGTAGCTGTGATCCAGCAGGGTGATCCAGAAATAGAAGTCGTGGGGGTGCACGCCCTCCGGGGGCTGGGCGGAGCTGAGCAGGGCGTAAGTTTCGTCCGTCAGGCCGAACATCATATACAGCTTGCGCCAGCCCATGCCCCGCAGCTTTTCCAGCAGGGACAGGCCGTACACCAGATGGCGGAAATTGACGATGAAGGTCAGCAGCGCCACCTCGGTCAGCCCTGCGCCCATGGCCAGCAGGGACACGCCCAGATACTGACCCGAGCCGGCGAAGATCAAAAGGCTCATCAAAAACGCCCAGAACGCCCCGTAGCCGATGGATTGGAGCATCAGGCCAAAGGCGATGCCGATGGCCAGATAACCCATAAGCACCGGAACAGTGACGGGGAAGGCGGCGGCAATGGCTTTGCGATTCATGGTAAATCACCTCTTTGGGATGGTCAGCGCTTATTGTACGCCATTTTTCGCCCCGGCGCAAGGGCAAAAAACACCCCACGCCCGATGGCGTGGGGTGTTGGGATGTTTTTTGTTATCGTTTGTTGGATTTGCGCCAGATCTTCTGCTTGTCCGCCTGGGCGATCAGTGCGTCCCGGAAGTCCGGGTGGGCAATGGAGATCAGCAAATCGGCGCGCTCCCATGTGGTGCGGCCGATGAGGTTGACCGCGCCATATTCCGTGACCACAAAGTAGGTCTGGCTGCGTGGGTCGGTGACGATGTCCCCGTGGAAGTGGGGGACGAGGTTGGAGTGGCGCTGGCCCTGCTTGTCGGTGAAGGTGGAGGTCAGGCAAATGAAGCTTTTGCCGCCCTTGGACATGGACGCGCCGGTGAGGAAATCCAGCTGTCCGCCTGTGCCGCTGATGTGGCGCAGGGCGGAGCTTTCCGCGGTGACCTGACCGAACAGATCCACGCTGATGCAGCTGTTGATGGAAATCATATTGTCGTGGCTGGCGATGGTGTGGGGGGAGTTGACATACTCCAGCGGACAGATCATCACGCCGGGATTTTCGTCCAGCCAATCGTACAGCCGCCGGGAGCCAAAGGCGATGCCGGTGACACCCTTGCCCCGGTTGATGGTCTTTTTGGCGTTGGTCAGCTTGCCTGCCTCATACAGATCCACATAGGCGTCCGAGCAAAGCTCGGTATGCATACCCAGATCGCGCACATCCGATTGGGCCAGCATGGAGCCGACCACCCCCGGCGTGCCGCCGATGCCCAGCTGAAGGGTGGCACCGTCCTGAATATAGGGCAGGATATGTTGGGCGATGTGCAGCTCCTCCGTGGTGGGGACGGCAGGGGGGATCTCCATCAGGGGGGGATGTTCCCCCTCCACCACAAAGTCCACCTCGGAGATGTGGATCACCTCGTCAAAGCCGCCCAGAATGCGGGGCAGGTTCTCGTTGACCTCAAGGATGACCACATCGGCCTTTTCCAAAATGCCCCGGGCCACGCCGGTGGAGCAGGACAGGTTGAAATAGCCGTGCTTATCCATGGGGGTGACGCACATCATGGCCACATTGACGGTGAGAAAGTGGCGGTAGTAGGGCACCACATCACGGAACACCATGGGGATGAAGTTGCACAGCCCCTCGTCACACAGCTTGCGCTCGTAGGGGGAGCAGTGCCAGCTGTTGTAGATAAAATGCTCCCGGCTGGGGTCGCACTCCGCGGTGCGGATCGGGCCGAAAATCAGGTTGCCCCGGATTTTTACATCGGTCAGCTCATCCTTGCGCTTGGCAAGGGCCTCGTCCAGCAGGACGGGGAAGCCCATGGAAGTGGTGTAGTCCACCCAGTCGCCACTTTTAATTACCTGTACGGCCTGTTCCGGAGTGCGAAGCTTGGCGCGGTATCGCTCCTGTACGGTCATGAAAAGCACCTCCCGTAAGGGTATGTTTATAATTGTATTTTAACCGGAAATGGATGCGCCGTCAATGGTGCGGTTGCTACTGGACAGGTGGAGGGAGTTTCGGTATAATATAATAT
>JAGBTC010000289.1 GCA_017631545.1 Oscillospiraceae bacterium | reverse complement strand
GCTGCCCGCTGCATCACAGTTTCGTCCAGATGCTTGGGGTAAAACCACGCCCGATCCACCAAAAAGGCGTTGCCCAGCCGGGAATTGTAGATGCGGTAGGTGTACTCCTTCTGCTTGCACGAGCCGATGGCATTGAACCCGTCGGACACCTCGGTGGCCTTGACCACCACGATATCGTCGGGCAGGCGGGTATTCACCGCCAGCGGAATGCGGTCACAGGGAATGGTGGATGTGGTGCGGAAGTTCGCAATATAAGTTTCGGCATGCACCCCCGCGTCGGTACGGCCTGCGCCCACACACTTCACCGGATGGCACACCACCGTCTCCAGCGCCTTCTCCAGCGTTTCCGCCACGGAGATGGCGTTTTTCTGGATCTGCCAGCCGTGGTAGGCTGTGCCCACATACATCAGTTTTAAGGCGATATTTCTCATAAAACACCGCTTTCTCGTTTCATTAAAGGCCGAATTTTCCCAGCACAAAGGCGCTGACACACATACCAAGTGCCAGCACCAGCGTCACCCAGTCCAGCGGCTGATACTTCAGCTGGCGCAGACGGGTGCGCCCTTCGCCCCCGTGGTAGCAGCGGCACTCCATGGCCACCGCCAGCTCGTCCGCCCGGCGGAAGGCCGAGATGAACAGGGGCACCAGCAGCGGAATAAGCGCCTTGGCCCGGCGAATGAGGCTGCCCGTTTCAAAGTCCGCGCCCCGGGCCCGCTGGGCACACATGATTTTGTCCGTCTCCTCAATAAGGGTGGGGATAAAGCGCAGGGCAATGGACATCATCATGGCCAGCTCATGGACGGGAACACGCAGCTTTTTCAAAGGAGAGAGCAGACTCTCAATGCCGTCGGTAAGCAGAATAGGCGAGGTGGTGTAGGTGAGCAAAAAAGTGCCGGTAATGAGCATCATGATGCGAATGACCATGAAAAATGCCGTTCGCACGCCCTCCAGAGTGACGGTGATGATCCAGACTTTAACCAGCACATGCTCGCCGGGGGTGTAGAGTATATTGAGGGCGGCGGTGAACACAAGGATGAACACCACCGGCTTCAGACCCCGGACAATGGATTTCAATGGCACCCGGGACAGGCGGATCATGGCCGCCAGCACACAGAACAAAAAGCCGTAGGACACAAAGCTTTTCGCCAGAAACAGCGCCACGATATACAGGCACACGGCAAGCAGCTTGGTGCGCGGATCCATGCGGTGCAGGGGGGAATGGCCGGGGAAGTACTGACCCAGCGTAATGTCTTTCAGCGCCATATTACCGCACCCCCTTTGCCTTGAGGATGGCGTTTTTCGCCTGCTCGATAGTGTATACCGGGTCAGAAATGTCCGCGCCCATGGCCCGCAGGCGGTTGAACACCCGGGTCATCATGGGCACGCCCAGCCCCATGTCCTCCAGCTGCTGGGCATGGCGGAATACCTCCTCCGGGCTGCCGTGGAAGGGGATCACGCCGTCGTTGACCACCACAAGGCGATCCACGCTGCGCGCCACCTCCTCCATGGAGTGGGAGACCAGAATGACGGTGGCGTTGTGAGCCTGATGGTAGTCTCGGATGTTGCCCAGAATGGACTCCACCCCCACCGGGTCAAGGCCGGCGGTGGGCTCGTCCAGAATCAGCACCTTGGGCTCCATGGCAATGACACCTGCGATGGCCACGCGTCGTTTCTGCCCACCGGACAGTTCAAAGGGGGACTTTTCCAGCTGATCGTCACGCAGGCCCACGAAGGCGGCGGCGGTACGCACTCTGCGGTCGATCTCCTGCTCGTCCAGCCCCATGTTGCCCGGGCCGAAGGCGATGTCTTTGTATACGGTCTCCTCGAACAGCTGGTATTCCGGGTACTGGAACACCAGCCCCACATTGAAGCGGGTCTGCCGGGTCAGTTTGGGATCGGCCCAGATGTCCTGCCCCTCATAGAGCACCTGCCCCGCCGTGGGCTTGAGCAGGCCGTTGAGGTGCTGGATCAGGGTGGATTTGCCCGAACCGGTGTGGCCGATGATGCCAAGGTACTCCCCGCGGTAGGCGGTGAAGTCCACACCGTTGAGCGCCGCGCGCTCAAAGGGCGTTCCGGCAGAGTAGATATGGGAGAGCTGTTTGGTTTGGATAATAGCTTCCATGAAAATTCTTCCTTATCAAATCTGGTGTGCGCCCAAAGGGTCGCACCCGTTGGTTAGGAGTTTGAAGTCAAAAGCTGGTACAGCGCCCGGGCACACTCCTCATCGCTCAGCGCGTCCAGCGGCACATCCAGTCCCGCCTGACGCAGCTGATACAAAAGCTCGGTGGTGTCGGGAACGGTCAGCCCCACGGCCTTGAGCCCCTCCACATCCTGAAACACTTCTTTGGGTGTGCCGTCGGCCACCACTTTGCCTTTGGCCATGACCACAAGGCGGTCGGCCTGCGCGGCCTCGTCCATGTGGTGGGTGATGATGACCACGGTGACCCCTTTTTCCCGGTTGAGCTGCTTGACGGTGCGCAGCACATCGGCCCGGCCGATGGGGTCGAGCATGGCGGTGGGCTCGTCCAGCACGATACACTCGGGCTGCATGGCGATCACACCTGCGATGGCGATGCGTTGCTTTTGTCCGCCGGACAGCAGATGGGGGGCGTGTTCCCGAAACTCATACATACCCACGGCCTTAAGGGCGTCATCCACCCGGCTGCGGATCTCTTCGGGTGCGACCCCAAGATTTTCCGGGGCGAAGGCCACATCCTCCTCCACCACGTTGGCAACGATCTGGTTATCCGGGTTTTGGAACACCATACCTACGGTGCGGCGGATGTCCAGCAGCCGCACCTCGTCGGTGGTGGGCACGCCGCTGACATACACCGTGCCGCCGGTGGGCAGCAAAATGGCGTTCATGTGCTTGGCCAGGGTTGATTTGCCGCTGCCGTTGTGTCCCAGCACCGCCACAAAGCTGCCCTTTTCAATATTCAGTTCCACGCCGTCCAGCACCACGGGGGCCTCCCCCTCCGGGGTGGTGTAGGAAAAGCGCAGGTCTTTGGTTTTGATAATGGGATCTACCATAAGAGAAACTCCAATCACATTCATGTTTCGCCTGTTCGTAACGCGCGGCTTCCCTGCGACTCGAAACACAAACAGCAAACATTGTTTGCTTGGTTTGCATTTCTCGCTCCAGTCCATCCGCGCTACTCACGACGGCTCAAACACTATTATTAATCACAGACCCAGCGTCCCGTGGCGCCGCAGGGCAGCACCAGACCACTCTCGGTCACGGGCAGGCCCAGCTCCTGACTTTCCGTGTGTCCGCCAAAGCGCTTGGACACGATGGTCTCCAGAATATAGGTGACCACGCTGGGGGCAAGACCGGTGGTGTAGGAGTTGAGAATGAGGAACAGGGGGTTGTCCGACAGCACGCCGCTGACCAGCTCCACAAAGGGATACAGGTTTTCCTCCAGCTTCCACACCTCGCCGGTGGG
>JAGBTC010000288.1 GCA_017631545.1 Oscillospiraceae bacterium | reverse complement strand
CAATACTTCGTCAAAAAGCCGCAGCAGGCGCCAGCCTTGCTGCGGCGGTCTTTTTTCACCCTTCTGCCCGTGCCGGCATAGGCTGGCAGGAGGTGATATCCATGGACACTTTGGCATACACGCCCGGCGCCGCCGCCCATCTGACCGGCCCTTCCCCCACCGGCCCGGTGGGTACGGTGCATCTGCAGCCCCGGGGAGAGCGGGTGCTGGTCACCGTCTGGCTCAAGGGTCTGCCGGACAGCGAAACGGGCTTTTTTGCCCTGCACATTCACGAGGGAACAAACTGCTCCGGGTCTGGTTTTCCCCTGACGCTCAGCCACTATAACCCGGCCGGCCAGCCCCACCCCCGTCACGCAGGCGACCTGCCCCCACTGCTGTCCTGTGCAGGGGAGGCCTATCTGCAGGTACTCACCGACCGCTTTACGGTATCCGAGGTCATCGGACGCACCGTGGTCATCCACAGCGGGCCGGACGACTTTCACTCCCAGCCGGCCGGAAATGCAGGGGAAAAGATCGCCTGCGGCGTGATTTACCCCACCTGACCGGATGCCCTGCCCCGACCGGGGGTAGGGCATCTTTTCTGCTGCAAACCGATTGCATTTTTCCGGAAAATCGAGTAAAATTAAGGGTAGTCTGAGCAATTTTTCTGCGGAGGTGCCTGCATGGATCGTTCCCCCCTGCTTTCCATCCTGAATACGGTGCGCTCCTCCCCCGTCACCCGAATCGTGGGCTGGGTCACGCTGCCCCTGTTCCCCTTGCTGTGTCTGGTACTGCTGGACTATATGAACTTTGCCGGCCATGCGTCCCAGCTGATTCAGTTTTGGCAGAACTTTCCCGGTGCAGTAGTATTTGAGCTGCTGGTGATGGGGCTTGTGAGCCTGCTTGTCCTGCTGGTGTGCCGGGGTGCTGCCCTGTCTGCCGGCGTGCTGACGGCGCTGACGCTGATCTGTTCTTATGTAAACTACACTAAGGTAGCCCTCAACGGCGACCACTTCATGCCCCAGGACTTCATGATGCTGTCCAATGCCGGCGGACTGGCCAGCTTCATCAGCGGCAACCTGCCCGTCCTGTTCTGGCTGACGGCGCTGGCACTGATCCTTTGGACGGCGGCGCTGGGCTGGCTGGGTCTGCGTCTGCCCCTGAGCTGGAAGGTACGCCTGCCTGCGGCGGTGCTGGCGGCGGTGCTGGCCTGGCTGCCCTGCTCCAATATCGACAAGGCGGATGTGATGCTGGGCAAATTCGGTATGTCGGTGTTTGACTCCGCCCTGCAAAGCTCCAACTATACCGCCAACGGTTTCGTGGGTGCGTTCACCGTCAATCTGCTCAGCCTGAATGTGCAGCAGCCCCAGGACTACGACCGGCAGACGGTGGAGGCCTGCCTGTCCGGCTACGAGGCCACAGCGCAGGAGGAGGGCGCGGAGGACTTTGATGTGATCGTCATCCTCAGCGAAAGCTTTTTCGACGCGCGCACGCTACCCGGGGTGGAGTTCTCCCAAAATCCGCTGCCCAACTATGACCGGCTGCGCGCCCACAAAAACTGCTACAGCGGCCGCTTTTACTCCACCGCCATCGGCGGCGGCACCGTCCGGCCGGAGTTTGGCGTGCTCACCGGCCTGACCACCGACTATGTGCCCAGCATCCCCACTCCCTACCGCTATGTATCCCGTCCCACCGAGACCTATGTGTCCAACTACCGGGATGCCGGCTACCGCACCATCGCCCTGCACCCCTATAACGAAAAGTTCTACTCCCGGAACAGCGCCTATGGCCACCTTGGCTTTGACGAGTTCCACGGACAGGCGTCTATCACCGGCACCGTCTATGCCGAGTATAAGCGCGGCTTTGTCACCGACGAGACAACGCTGCGCGCCATTGAATACTACGCCGATGGGCAGGAGCAGCCTGTGTTCCTGTTTGCTATCACCATGCAGAACCACCAGCCCTTCGGCGGCATCGCCCCGGAACTGATGCAGATCGGCGTGTCCTGCGACAGCCTGTCCGAGCCTGCGCTGACCGCCCTGACCACCTACACCCAGGGTCTATACGACGCAGACAAGATGCTGGGCGAGCTGGCTGCGTGGATCGACAAGCGGGAGCGCCCCACCGTGCTGGCCTTTTTCGGTGACCATCTGCCCACCCTGGGCTCCAACCACCT
>JAGBTC010000033.1 GCA_017631545.1 Oscillospiraceae bacterium | reverse complement strand
CGTCGGTGATGGTGGCCTCCTTGCCGCCCAGATTGTAACAGGCAGGGCCGGGGTTGGCGCCGGCGCTCTGGGGGCCTACCTTCAGAATTCCGCCGCTGTCCACCCAGCCGATGGAGCCGCCGCCGGCACCGATGGTGGAGATGTCAATGGAGGGAATACGAACGGGGTAGCCGCTGATGGTCTTTTCGTCGGACGCCTCGAAACGGCCGTCCACCACCAGGCTGATGTCGGTACTGGTACCGCCGATATCCACCGTGATCAGATCCTTCTCGTCGATCAGATTGGTGATGTACTGCGCGCCCACCACGCCGGCAGCAGGGCCGGACAGAGCGGTTTTGACGGGGAACTTCATGGACTCGTCAATGGACATCAGACCGCCGTTGGAATGGTTGATGTAGGTGCTGTGGATCCCGATGGACTCCAGGGTCTTTTTCAGGTTGTTCATGTACTTCTTGACCTCGGGGCCAACGAAGGAGTTCAGCACGGTGCCGCACAGACGCTCGTACTCACGGAACTGCTTGGACAGATCGCTGGAAATGGTCAGGAAGGCCTCGGGATACAGCTCCTCCATGATCTGCTTGATCTGCTGCTCATTGTCAGCATTCAGATAGGAGTTCAGCAGCGTAACAACCACCGCAGCCGCGCCCTTTTCGCGGATCTGACGGACAATGTCCTCTACCTCTTCCCGGTTGATCTCGCGAACGGCCTCGCCCTTATAGTTCAAGCGCTCGCTCACCTCAAAGCGCAGGTCGCGGCTGACGAGGGTGCGGGGCTTGTCGGCCTGCAGGTCGTACAGGTCGGGACGCTTCTGACGGCCGATCTCCAGCAGATCGCGGAAACCGCCGGTGGTGATCAGCGCGGTCTTGGCGCCGCGGCCCTCCAAAATGGCGTTGGTGGCAACGGTGGTGCCGTGCATGAAGCGGCTCACATCCTCACCGGAGAAACCGTACTCCTTGGCGATGACCTTCACACCCTCCACAACGGCGGCCGACTGGTCATACAGCGAAGAGGGCAGCTTGTAGACCATCAGCTCTCCGCTCTTTTCGTCAATGGCGCAAATGTCGGTGTTGGTACCACCTACATCTACGCCAATTCGAATGGTTCGCTCTTCCATAATAACCTCCTGAAAGTTTATTTTTTGCCTTTTGTTAATAGTGTAACATTGACATTTGCAAAAGTCTAAGATATATTAGTCTATATATCCATAGCTTTGAATTTATATATTTGGAGGCACTTATGGAACTTCTCCAGCTTCATTATTTCCTGCAGCTGGCTCAGCTGCAGCATGTCTCCCGCACCGCCGAGCGGCTGCACATTTCCCAGCCCTCCCTCAGCGCCACCATCAAAAAGCTGGAGGCCGAGCTGGGCGCACCCCTGTTCGTGCGAAAGGGCCGCAACATCGCCCTTTCGCCCTATGGCGAGGTTTTTAAGCAGCATGTGGAAGAGTCCTTTCTTTCTCTGGAAAACGGAAAACAGGCGGTGGCCCGGCTGAAGCAGGAGGACGACCGCACCCTCAATCTGGGTCTGTTAAGCCCGTATGTGTGGAACAAGCTGCTTGTGCATTACAGCAGCCTTTATCCGCAGGTGAAAATCAACCGCCGCTCGGTGGAGGGGCAGCGGTTCTGGGACAGTATTCTGGACGGGGAGATCGATTTTTATCTGGGCGGCATCAATCAGATCGAAAATCTGGACACCTCCCGGCTGGAATACACCGAGCTTTATGAGGATGCAATGGTACTGCTGGCCCACAAAAACCATCCGCTGGCCGGCCACAAGCAGATCGACCTGCGGGAATGTAGGGATGAGCCCTTTATCAGTCTGGACGCGGAAACCAATTTGCAGCAGTTTATCAACCATCTGTTTGCGAAGGCCGGCTTTACCCCAAAAACAGTCATGACCTGCGACTATACCCTGCGCGATCAGATCGCCGCCGACGGGCACGGCCTGAGCCTGACCACCCTGTACGCCGCACGAAAAAGCCGCGTGCCCGGGCTGGTCTATGTCCCCATCTCCTTCCCCACAGAAAAGCGTAAGTTAGGCCTTGTTTGGCGCAAAAACAGAGTGTTCACCCACTCCATGGAACGGTTTTTTGCGGTTGCACGCCAGTTCTATGCCGATGGGATACCAACCGAAACCAATTGACCGAAAAGAGCGGACTGATCTTCCTTCAGTCCGCTCTTTTTATGCAAAAAACCGCCCGGGACAAATGTCCCGGGCGGTTGGATCGGACAAAAATCCGAGGGGTTGGCTTAGTAGCCGACCTTCTCCCAGCACTCGAAGGGAGCGGCCAGTTCCTCGCTGATGTAGACCTGGGTCTTCTTGGTCTGCAGCATGGAGCTGGGGATGTAGGGAGTGATGGGGCCGTGGGTGACCAGACGGGAGGTCATTCGCTGCCAGCTGGAGAAGGTGCCGCAGGTAGCCAGAGCATGAACCTCGATACGCTCCTTGGCGCGCATCACATCCAGAGGACCGATGGTGGCAGCCTTGGGAGGCACATTGGCGATGTCGCCGGACTGGCCGAAGGTGCCGTTCAGGGAGTTCTGCATGATGGTCATGGGATGCAGGGTGACCAGCTGAGCGGGCTGATTCAGCCACTCCTCGATATCACCGCTGCCAATGAACTCGGGAATGGGATCCACGAACGCCATGTGGCCGGTCCAGCCGGGGGAGGTGGAGGCGATGTCAGCACCGCCGCCGGAGACCTCGTGAATGATCTTGGAGTAGTCCTTGATGTTCTCGTTGGTGGGGTAGTAGACATTCTTCAGAGGCATACGCAGCTTCTCGTCGATCTGATAGTACAGGTACTTCAGCATGGAGTGAGCAAAGCCGGCCTCGTAGGTGACAGGGGCGATGTTGCCGTCCTGATCGGCCCACTCGTCCTCAGCGAACAGAGAGACCTTGGAGCAGTCGATCTGGAAGTAGTTGATCAGCTGAGCCAGGGGGATGTAGGTGTCGGGCTCGGGGTTGCCCAGGATCATGGAGAAGGGGCGGCCGGCCTCGGCAGCTTCCTTCAGGCGGGAGAACAGGGTAGCGATCAGCACGGGGTGGGGGTTCATCATGACCTTAACGTTGAATTCAGGATGCCACCAGTCCTCGCGCTTCTCCAGATCCTTGCCGCTCAGCTT
>JAGBTC010000287.1 GCA_017631545.1 Oscillospiraceae bacterium | reverse complement strand
TTTCCGTGGTGATGCGGGCGGCCTCCTCCGGGGTGATGCCCTTGAGTTCGGCGATCTTCTCGGAGACGAAATGCACATAGCCCGAATCGTTGCGCTTGCCCCGGAAGGGCTCGGGGGTGAGGTAGGGGCTGTCCGTTTCGATCATGATGCGATCCAGCGGCAGCCAGCGGATGACCTCCAGCGCCTTACGGGCGTTTTTGAAGGTGATGACCCCGGTGAAGGACAGCATCCAGCCCATTTTCACCAGCACCTTTGCGTCCTCAATGCTGCCGGCGTAGCAGTGGTACACGCCGGGCACATCCTTGAACTGGCGCACGATGTCCAGCGTGTCCTTGTGGGCGTCCCGGTTGTGGACGATGACGGGCAGACCGGTCTCCCGAGCCAGCTCCAGCTGGCGGGTGAACACATGCTTTTGCAGCTGGGCCGGGGCGTTGTCCTTCCAGTAATAGTCCAGCCCCACCTCGCCGATGGCCTTGACCTTGGGGTGTTTGGCCAGTTCACGCAGGTGATCCTGAACCTCTTCCGACCAGGTGTGGCAGTCGGAGGGATGCACGCCAACGGCGGCGTAGACATGGGGGAAGCGTTCCGCCAGCGCCACCGCGCCCTGAGAGGACTCCAGCGTGCAGCCGGGGTTGATGATAAGTTCTACGCCCTGTTCCGGCATAGAGGCGATCAGTGCCTCGCGGTCACCGTCATACAGTTCCGAGCCGTAGTGGGCGTGGGTGTCAAAATACATAATGCTCATATCCTTGCCTTTGATTTTGTTTGCGATGTACTTTATTATTATAGCAAATCCCCTGCAGGAATTCAAGCCGGGGAGGCAATGGAAAACGCTGTCGGCAGGCCGACAGCGTTTTTGTGTATTACAGGCGAGGCTTAATATCCTTAGGCAGGGGAGAGACGAAGGGCTTGCCGCCCAGAAGCTGCTTGTATTCCGCACGGGCCTTGGCTACGGTGTCGGGATCATTGATCAGGTCGATGGCCGAGGCGGCCAGCACCTTACCGGCAAATAGCATACCTTTGTGGGCGATGGAGCTTTTGCCCATAGCGGTGGCCTGCCAGGTGTGGTTGGTGATGTTGCAGGCGTTGGTGGCCACACGGATCTGTGCCGTGGGGGTAGCCCAGCTGGCGTCACCCACATCGGAAGAACCCTTGCTGGATCTGTGATCGTGGAAGGCAGGCAGCACGCACTGGCACATAGGGTACAGCTTCTGGCTCTTGACCCACTCCTGCTCCTCCACGGTCAGACGGGGCAGAATCTCGGCATAGGGGTCTTCCGAGTTCTCCTTGCTGTCATAGAACGCCTGGGCCAAGTCCAGCTCCTCCTGTGTCAGTTCGGGGAGAGAGACGGCATGGAGGTTGCTCCCCAACACCCGGTTCAGCGTCCAGTTGGGCAGGGTGTTGGAGGCGCATTTGACAAATTCGATGGTCTCCTTGGTGCCGGTCATGAGGGCGGCGCCCCGGGCGATGTCATTGACTCGCTCGTACACCTCCTGCACCAGCGGCACAGAGGGGGCACGCAGCAGGTAGTATACTTCGGCGTTGGGCTGTACCACATTGGGGGCGTTGCCGCCGGCATCGGTGATGGCATAATGCATCCGCACGGTGGTAGGCACATGCTCACGCAGGAACTGCACGCCCACATTCATCAGCTCCACCGCGTCCAGGGCGCTGCGGCCCAGGTGGGGGGCG
>JAGBTC010000286.1 GCA_017631545.1 Oscillospiraceae bacterium | reverse complement strand
GCTGATTATCGACTTCGGCTCCGCCGAAAAGTTCGGTGGCATCTGCAACCTGCGTATGGACGACACCAACCCCGCCAAGGAGGATACTGAGTTTGTCGACGCCATTCAGGAGGACATCCACTGGCTGGGCTTCGACTGGGGCGACCGGTTCTACTACGGTTCTGACTATTTTGAGAAGACCTACGAGCTGGCCATCGGTCTGATCAAAAAGGGTCTGGCCTATGTCTGCGAGCTGACTCCCGAGCAGTTCAAGGAGTACCGCGGCGACATCGGCACCCCCGCCCGCTCCCCCTGGCGCGACCGCCCCATCGAGGAGTCTCTGGATCTGTTCGAGCGTATGCGCAACGGCGAGTTCCCCGAGGGCAAGTACACCCTGCGCGCCAAGATCGATCTGGCCAGCGGCAACTTCAACATGCGCGACCCCGTCATCTACCGCATCCGCTATATCGAGCATCACCGTCAGGGTACCAAGTGGTGCATCTTCCCCATGTACGACTTTGCCCACCCCATTCAGGACGCGCTGGAGGGCATCACCCACTCCCTGTGTTCGCTGGAGTATGAGGATCACCGCCCCCTGTACGATTGGGTCATCAACAACACCGATGTACCCTCCAAGCCCCGCCAGATCGAGTTTGCCCGACTGGGCATCAACTATACGGTCATGTCCAAGCGCAAGCTGCGTAAGCTTGTAGAGGAAAACTATGTCTCCGGCTGGGACGATCCCCGTATGCCCACCCTGTGCGGTCTGCGCCGGCGCGGCTACACCCCGGCCTCCATCCGCAATTTCTGCGACCGCATCGGCGTGGCCAAGAACCCCTCCACGGTGGAGTACGGTTTCCTGGAGCACTGCCTGCGTGAGGATCTCAACGACCACGCCAAACGCGTTATGGCCGTGCTGCGCCCGGTGAAGCTGACCATCACCAACTACCCCGAGGGTCAGTCTGAGCTGTGCGAGGTGGAGAACAACCCCAACGACCCCGAGGCCGGCACCCGTCAGGTCACCTTCTCCAAGCACCTGTATGTGGAGGCGGATGACTTTATGGAGACGCCCATTCCCAAGTATAAGCGTCTGTTCCCCGACGGCCCCGAGTGCCGCCTGAAGGGCGCGTATCTCATCACCTGCACCGGCTGCGTCAAGGACGCCAATGGCAATGTGACCGAAATTCTGGCCACCTATGACCCCGACTCCAAGGGCGGCAATCCGACCGACGGACGCAAGGTGAAGGGCGCTACCATCCATTGGGTGGACGCCGCCACCGCCGTGGATGCCGAGGTGCGCCTGTACGACAACCTGTTCTCTGACGCCGACCCCGACGGCGGCGACAAGGATTTTCTGGACTGCCTGAACCCCGACTCGCTGGAGGTACTGTCCGGCTGCAAGCTGGAGGCCAGCCTTGCCGACACCGCCCCTGCCGACCGCTTCCAGTTCCTGCGTCTGGGCTACTTCTGCGCCGACAGCAAAGACTCCAAGCCCGGCGCGCTGGTGTTCAACCGCGCCGTCAGCCTGAAGGAAAGCTTTAAGAAATAACTGAAACAGCGCACACCACCGGTGTGCGCTGTTGCTTTAGGAGGAGCGTCATGTTCAACTTCAAAAACGACTATTCCGAGGGCTGCCACCCCCGTATCCTCGAGGCGCTGACGCGCACCAATCTGGAACAGACGGTGGGCTACGGTCTGGACGAACACTGCGCCCAGGCAGCTGCGCTTATCAAGCAGGCCATCGGCTGCGAAACCGCCGATGTGCATTTTCTGGTGGGCGGCACCCAGACCAACCTGACCGCCATCGCCGCCTTTCTGCGCCCCCACCAGTGCGTGCTTGCCGCCGCCTCCGGTCATATCAATGTACATGAGGCCGGCGCCATTGAGGCCACCGGCCACAAGATAGTCTCCCGCGCCACCCCCGACGGCAAGCTGACCGCCGCGCTGGTGCAGGAGATGGTGGACGAGCACACGGACGAACACATGGTCAGGCCGGGGATGGTGTATCTCTCCCAATCTACAGAGCTGGGCAGCGTGTACACCAAGGCCGAGCTGGAAGCGCTGTACGCCTGCTGCCGGAAGAACGGGCTGTACCTGTACATAGACGGGGCGCGGCTGGCCTGCGCCCTTGCTTCGGACTGCTGCGACCTGTCTCTTTCCGACCTGCCCGGGCTGTGCGACGCCTTTTACATCGGCGGCACCAAGAACGGTATGCTCTTTGGCGAAGCGCTGGTCATCGTCCACGATGCCCTGAAGTCCGATTTCCGTTTCCTCCTCAAGCAGCGGGGCGGTATGCTGGCCAAGGGTCGGCTGCTGGGGATCCAGTTTGCCGAGCTGTTCCGGGACGGGCTGTATCTGGAGCTGGGGCGGCACGCCAACGCGCTGACCCAGCGCCTGCAGGCAGGGCTGGAGGCGAAGGGCTATCCCCTGCTTCAGCACTCCCACACCAATCAGGTATTCTTCACCCTCACCCCGGAGCAGTACGCGCGCTTTTCCCAGCTTGTCCTGTTTGAAACATGGGCAACCCTGCCCGACGGGCGCGTCACCATCCGTCTGGTCACCTCATGGGCGACCACGCCGGAGGCGGTGGACGCCTTCCTCGCCGAAATATAAAACAACACGCCGCCCCGGTCATTGGATCGGGGCGGCGTTCTTCTTTTTATCAATGGGCGTCTGCCCAGCTTTTTCCGGCGGCGGTTTCCGCCAACAGGGTCACGGGCAGCGCCATGACCGCCTGCATCTCTTCCTGCACCAGCGCGCACACGGCGTCCGCTTCCCCTTCGGGACATTCCACGATCAGTTCGTCATGCACCTGCAGCACCAGCCGACCCTCCAGCCCTTCGGCCAGCAGCCGATCACGCACGCGAATCATAGCCAGCTTGATGATGTCGGCGGCTGTGCCCTGAATGGGGGCGTTGAGCGCCACGCGCTCCCCGAAGGAGCGCAGGTTGAAGTTGGACGACTTCAGCTCGGGCACCCAGCGGCGACGCCCCATAAGAGTGGCCACGAAGCCTGCCTGTTTTGCCTGCTCCACCACCGCGTCCATGTAGGTCTTAACCCCGGGATAGTGGGCAAAGTAGCGCTGCATATAGTCCTTGGCCTCGGCCACACTCACCTTGATATCCTGAGACAGGGAGAAGGGAGAAATGCCGTACACGATGCCGAAGTTGACCGCCTTGGCGCTGCGGCGCATGAGGGGGGTGACCGCCTCCTGCGCCACGCCGAACACCTGGGAAGCCGTGATGGTGTGAATATCCTCGCCGGAGTTGAACCCGTCGATCATGGCCTTGTCCCCGGCCATGCAGGCCAGCAGCCGCAGCTCGATCTGGGAGTAGTCCGCATCCACCAGCACCTTGCCCGGCGCCGCCACGAACATACGCCGCAGTTGGGCGCCCAGTTCGGTACGCACGGGGATGTTTTGCAGGTTTGGC
>JAGBTC010000285.1 GCA_017631545.1 Oscillospiraceae bacterium | reverse complement strand
TGAGGAGTTCTACGGTGTTGCCTTCCGCAAGGGCAGCGATGCCGCCGCCGCCACCAACGCCGCCTTTGACGAGCTGACCGCCGACGGCACCATGGCCGCTCTGGCTGCCAAGTACAGCCTGACTCTGGCCGAGTAAGCATTCCCCACATTACAGAGATTTTTGCATCAGGGACAGCGGCGTGATGCCGCTGTCCCATGATGTGTGTTTTGAGGTGTTTCCATGGATGTGATCCTTGTCCGCCTGTGCGAGGCCTTTGCCATCAACTGCGAGCTGTTTTTTGTGACGCTGCTCTTTTCCATCCCTCTGGGACTGGTGATCTGCTTTGGCTCGCGCAGCAAGTTCAAACCCCTGGCCTGGCTGGTCAAGACCTTTGTGTGGGTCATTCGCGGCACGCCCCTGATGCTGCAGGTCATCGTGATCTTTTTTGTGCCCGGACTGCTCAAGGTGAATTACGGCATTGATGTGCCCACCTTTGGCCGGTTCAGCGGCGCGGCGGTGGCCTTTGTCATCAACTACGCCTGCTACTTCTCTGAGATCTACCGGGGCGGCATCGACTCCATTCCCAAGGGGCAGTACGAGGCCGGTGAGGTGCTGGGTATGACCAAGAGCCAGATCTTCTTCAAGGTCACCCTGCTGCAGCTCATCAAGCGCATTATTCCGCCCATGGGCAACGAGATCATCACTCTGGTCAAGGATACCTCGCTGGCTCGCATTATCTCCAACAAGGAGATTATCATGATGGCCAACGAGTACACCAGCAAGGGCCTCATTTGGCCGCTGTTTTCCACGGGCTTGTTCTTCCTTGTGTTCGTGGGCGCGCTGACCCTGCTGTTTGGCTGGATCGAGCGCAAAATGGACTACTTCAGATAAGGGGGCGGCGAAATGGCAATTTTGGAAGTACGCAACATTGAAAAGCATTTCGGCGCTACCCGGGTGCTGGAGGATATCAGCTTTGAGCTGGAACGCGGTCAGGCGCTGGCCATCATCGGTTCCTCGGGCAGCGGCAAGACCACTCTGCTGCGCTGCCTGAACTTTTTGGAGACCCCCAACCAGGGCAGCATCAGCGTGGAGGGCAAGGTCATCTTTGACGCAGCCGACCCTGCCACCCAGAAGGAGAGTGAGGTGCGTAAAAAGCGCCTGCACTTTGGCATGGTGTTCCAGTCCTTCAACCTGTTCCCCCAGTACACCGCGCTGGAGAATGTGACCCTGGCCAGCAAGCTGCTGGCCAAGGAACGGGAGGATTACAAAGCCAACAAGAACCGTATCCTTATGGAAATTGAGCAGGAGGGCACGGCGCTGCTGGCGCGCATGGGACTTGCCGACCGGGCCGACCACTACCCCCACCAGCTGTCCGGCGGACAGCAGCAGCGTGTGGCCATCGCCCGGGCGCTGGCGCTCCATCCCGACATCCTGTGCTTTGACGAGCCTACCTCTGCCCTTGACCCGGAGCTGACGGGCGAGGTGCTCAAGGTCATCCGCTCTCTGGCCGATCAGGATACCACCATGATCATCGTCACCCACGAGATGGCCTTTGCCCGGGATGTGGCCGATCAGGTCATTTTCATGGACGGCGGCGTCATTGTGGAGCAGGGCCCTGCCCAGCAGGTCATTGACCACCCCACCCAGGAGCGCACCC
>JAGBTC010000032.1 GCA_017631545.1 Oscillospiraceae bacterium | reverse complement strand
GAACGACCATCGAACACGCTGTCTATTATTTCAACAATGAACGCCCGGTTCGTAAGCTTAAAGGAAAACCACCAGTCCTGTTCAGAACAGAACTGGTGGCTTAGGATATTTTGTGTCTACTAACTATTGACTACTTCACCACGGCCATGCCGCAGGGCGGTTTTTTCCTGCTCAATAGGTGTGATCGCACACTTGCTGTATTTTCGTTTGCAGCGCTTTCAGATCTGCAAAGGCCTCCGGCTTACGGCGGGGGTCGCGCAGCAGGGCGGCCGGGTGGAAGAAGGCGGTGGTCCACACGCCGTTCTTTTCAAACCACTGCCCATGCTCCTGGGAGATTTTGAAGTCGGGCTTGATGATACGCATGGCGGCAATACGCCCCAGACACACGATGATCTTGGGTCGCAGCAGCGCCACCTGATTGCGAAGATAACCGATACAGGCGTCCTGCTCGGTGTTCAGAGGGTCACGGTTTTTTGGGGGACGGCACTTGACCATGTTGGCGATGTAGATGTTCTTCTCCCGGCTCAGGTCGATGATCTCCAGCATCTCGTCCAGCAGCTTGCCGCCCCGGCCCACAAAGGGCTCGCCCTGCAGATCCTCGTTCTCGCCCGGGCCCTCCCCGATGAACATGACCTCCGCGTCCCGGGGGCCGACCCCAAAGACCACATTGGTGCGTTCCTCACACAGGGCGCAATTGCGGCAGGACATACACGCCTGCTCCAGCTCCTGCCAGTTCAGTGTTGCCATAGCGGACTCCTCCTGACGGTAAAGTGATTGACAACAGTATAGCACGCTTTTGACCCGGAGGGAAGAAAAATGTCGTTTCCCCTACATTTGAACAATGGGAACGAATGGTGTATAATGGGGCAAACAAGAAGAAAGGAGCGTCTGCCGTGGAGAAGATGATCGCGCGCACCGTTGGGCAGGACATCCGTTGGCATGGCTGCCGGTCGGAATGGGGAGGTGAGAGACGGTGAAGTGGGAAACGGTCATTGGGCTTGAGACCCATGTGGAGCTGGCCACTCAGAACAAGCTGTTTTGCACCTGCTCGGCTGCCTTTGGCGCCGCCCCCAACCAAAACTGCTGTGCGTTGTGTCTGGGTGTGCCGGGGGTGCGGCCCGTACTCAACGAAAAAGCGGTGGAGCTGGCGGTGCGTGGGGCGCTGGCACTGGGCTGCCGGGTGGAAACGGTCAGCGCGTTTGACCGAAAGCACTATTCCTCTCCTGATCTGCCCCGGGGCTACCAGATCACCCAGTTCTACCGTCCCCTTGCCCGGGACGGCACGGTTCGCTTTGCCCCGGAGGACGGACGGGAGTGCGTGGTACGGATCGCGCAGCTGCATCTGGAGGACGATGCAGGCAGACAGTTTCACGACCGGGAGAGCGGCTGCACGCGCATCGACTTCAACCGCAGCGGCGTGCCTCTGATTGAGATCGTCACCCAACCGGACTTTTCCACCGGGGACGAGGTAGTGGCCTATCTGGAGCAGCTGAAATCCATTCTGACCTATTTGGGTGTGTCCGACTGCAAGCTGCAGGAGGGGTCTTTGCGCTGTGATGTAAACCTGTCGGTGCGGCCGGTGGGCAGCACGCAGCTGGGTACGCGCACGGAGATGAAGAACCTGGGTTCGTTCCGCGCCATCCGCAAGGCGGTGGCCTTTGAACGGGGACGGCAGATCCGCCTGCTGGAGTCCGGCGCGCAGGTGGTGCAGGAGACCCGGCGCTGGGACGAGGACGCGGAGCAGAGTCTGCCCATGCGAACCAAGGAGGATGCCCGGGACTACCGCTATTGCCCCGAACCGGACCTGCCTGAATTGGTGCTGGACGAAGCGTGGGTGGAGCGGCTGCGCCGGGAGCAGCCCGAGCTGGCCGCGCAAAAGCAGGTGCGCTATGCAGCGCAAATGGGACTTTCTCCCTACGAGGCGGAAACCCTGACCCAAACGCGGGAGCTGGCGGAATATTTTGAGCAGACTGTGGCCTGCGGCGCGCCGCCCAAACAGGCGGCGGCGTGGATCATGGGGCAGGTGCTGCGTCAGCTTTCTCAACGGGGGCTGACCGCCGGACAGATCACCCTGCCGCCGGTCGGGCTGGCGCGCATCATCGCCATGGTAGAGCAGGGCAGGGTCAACCGAAACACGGCGGTGGAGGTGTTCGATGCCGTGTTTGAAGGGGGAGACCCGGAGCAATATGTGGCTGACCACGCGCTGGAGCAGGTGTCGGACGCGGATGCAGTGTGCGCGGCGGTGGAGCAGGTGCTCCAACAGCACCCACAAGCGGTACGGGAGCTTCGGGAGGGAAAGGAAAAGGCCTTCGGCTTCCTGATGGGGCAGGCCATGCGCGCGCTGGGCTGAAACGGCTCGCCGGAACTGGTGCGCAGCGCACTGCACGAACAGCTTGGGGCGAAGGGATAAAAGCACAAGATGTTGTGTGCCGGAAACAACAAAAACCTGCATTTTGCGACAAAGCGAAAAATGCGGCCAAACAAGCGAATAGAACATATGTTTTCTTGCCGGAAACCGTGGATTTTCAATGAAAATCCACGGTTTTTTTCTCAAAAAAATTGAAAAAAACACTTGCATTTTATTATGTAACCAAGTATACTGAATGTGGGACAAAAAGGAGCAAAATGGTGCTTCAGACCACATTCAGCCCATAGTTCAGAAAAAGGAGGGAGAAAGCATGACCGGCGAATATTATCATTCCATTGACGGCAAAAACCGGCTGTTTATCCCTGCCCGTCTGAAGGAAGGGCTTGGTGAGGTGTTCTACCTGTCGCCCG
>JAGBTC010000284.1 GCA_017631545.1 Oscillospiraceae bacterium | reverse complement strand
TGTTCTGCCTGCGGACAGTGGAACACCGTGGTAGAGTGTCCGGCAGAGCCATCAAAGCGTCCCGGTGCCCACCGTTCCGCCGGAAACAGCCGTCCGCTGCTTTCTGCACCAAAGCTTATGTCTGAAGTGGAGGCGGGGGATGAGCTTCGTTTTTCCACCGGAATGAGCGAGATTGACCGGGTGTTGGGCGGCGGTGCTGTGCGCGGCTCGCTGGTGCTGCTGGGCGGTGCGCCCGGCATCGGCAAATCCACGCTGATGCTGCAGATCTGCCAGCAAATGTGCCGCACCTCCAAAGTGCTGTACGTCTCCGGCGAGGAGTCTGAGCGCCAAATCAAGCTACGCGCCGAGCGGTTGCGCGTGCAGGGGGACAACCTGTACCTGCTGGCAGAGACGAATCTGGAGTCCATTATCGAAGCGGTGCATCAGCTTGCACCCGACGTGCTGATCGTGGACTCCATCCAGACCCTCTATAACGGGGATTTGACCACCGCACCCGGCAGTGTAGGGCAGGTAAAGGATTGCACCATGGCCTTGATGCAGCTGGCAAAAGGGGAGGGCGTGAGCGTATTCGTCATCGGCCACATCAATAAAGAAGGCTCCATTGCCGGCCCCAAGGTGCTGGAACACATGGTGGACTGCGTGCTTTATTTTGAGGGCGAGCAACATATGTCCTACCGCATTCTGCGTGCGGCAAAAAACCGATTTGGTGCCACAAACGAGATCGGAGTATTTGAAATGCAGGACGTTGGCCTTGCAGAAGTTCCAAATCCGTCTGAAGCACTGTTGGAGGGGCGCCCGCTGGACGCTCCCGGTACCTGCGTGACCTGTACCATGGAGGGAGCGCGTCCTGTGCTGGCTGAGGTGCAGGCGTTGGTCGTGCCCAGCAACTTTGGTAATCCCCGGCGCACCAGCAACGGATTTGACTACAACCGCGCCATGCTGGTGCTGGCAGTGCTGGAGAGAAGGGGAGGGCTGCTGGTTGGCAACTGCGACGCTTACATCAACGTCATCGGTGGCCTGACGCTGGACGAGCCTGCGGCGGATCTGGCGCTGGTAATCGCGCTGGCGTCCAGCTTCCGGGACAGGCGCGTACCCAATGATCTGGTTGCCGTCGGTGAGGTAGGGCTGACGGGCGAGCTGCGCTCAGTCAACTCGCTGGGCCAGCGGCTGAGCGAGGTGCGTCGGCTTGGCTTCACAAAATGCATCGTGCCCAGCCGCAGCAGCAGCAAGCTGGTGGTGCCCGACGGGCTGCAGCTAATCCGAGTCAACAATATCCGCGAGGCACTCAGCGCCGTTTTTTGATCCGCGCAGTTGCGATAGAAAAGCAGTTAGTTTAACTTGAATTGTAGCGCAAGGTTTAAGATACTATAATTCAAGTATACAAGCGCACGCAGAAGCCGTGCCCACAAACCGGGAGGAGGTGTGTTGAAGGATTAGTTCAGGTCAACAAAAT
Organism: Oscillospiraceae bacterium; assembly: GCA_017631545.1. Taxonomy (GTDB): domain Bacteria; phylum Bacillota; class Clostridia; order Oscillospirales; family Oscillospiraceae; genus Lawsonibacter. The sequence continues at coordinate 7,311 of JAGBTC010000284.1, read as the reverse complement.
AAAAATTTTGTTGACCGAGGTGGAGGCGAAACGGTGAAATATGGTGGTCAAGGGGTATTTTGTGCCCATTCGGCTGTATTTCACTACGTACTGCTTCTCTGCTCATCCTTCCGGCTTATGAACTTTCATACCGAAGCGCCGCCCATCCTGCGCGAGTTTCTTACTTATCACGAAACCATTCAAAGCCATTCAAAAAAAACGGTTGATGAATACTTCCTTGATCTGCGTAATTTCTTTCGTTACGTCAAGCTGCTCAAGGGCTTGGTCCCCGCACAGACCGCTCTGGAGCAAATTAGCATCGACGATGTGGACCTCGCCTTTGTAAAGACCATTTCTTTAAGTGACGTTTACACCTATATGAACTACCTGAACCGTGAGCGTCCCAGACACCGGAAAAGCGCCGATTCCGGCGTAGGTCTTGCTCCGGCTGCCCGGGCGCGCAAGGTCGCTGACATCCGCTCCTTCTACAAGTATCTGACAAATAAGGCCAAAGTGTTGGCGGAAAACCCCATGCAGGATCTGGATACCCCCCGATTAAAGAAGAGTCTGCCCCGCTATCTCAATCTTGACGAGAGTGTTAATTTATTAACAAATGTAGACGGAAAAAATCAGACACGAGATTACTGTATTCTTACCCTGTTTCTCAACTGCGGTCTGCGTATCTCTGAACTGGTTGGTCTGAATGTGGCCGACGACCGTGGCGAAACCCTTCGGGTGCTTGGCAAGGGCAACAAGGAACGTATTATTTTCCTGAATGATGCCTGCCGTCAGGCGCTGGACGAATGGCTGGTGGAACGCAACACCATGGGGTTGATCGATAAAAATGCGCTGTTTGTCACCCGACAGAATCACAAACGCATCACCACTGCGGCAGTACATAAGCTGGTAAAAAAGCATTTGCTGGCCGCTGGGCTTGATCCCAGCCTCTACTCCTCTCATAAGCTGCGCCACACCGCTGCCACATTAATGCTGCAAAACGGCGTGGATGTACGCACGCTGCAGGAGGTGCTGGGGCACGATCACCTGAATACCACCCAGATCTACACCCATGTGGACAACGAGGATCTTCGGGTGGCCGCCCGGGCAAATCCGCTTGGACGGGTCAAAAAGGGATCAAAAGAGGCAAAAAAAGACGAAAAATGAACAAAAACGGTCATTCAGCCCAGCTGAATGACCGTTTTCTCATCGCTGATACGCACCCAAAATATGGATAAAGCGAAGCTCCTGCACATCGTAGGTACTCAATGGACGGTAATCACAATCCATGGAATGGGCTGCCACCAGAATGTTGTTCAGCGTGGGTGGGCCATCAATGTCCACGATGATGGGCGTGTGGGAAAAAATCTCCTTGGTCAGCCGCAGCTGAACAAAATCCCCCGGCAGCAGCATACTCATGTTAGCCAGCACACCAAAGGGGCCGGGAGTCGGTTCCTCCCGGGTGAGAAAGTTATAAAAATACTCCACACCCGTCCATGCCGGCGCGCGGTTATTTGCGTTGATATAGTACCAGCCGAAATCCGGGGTGAAGTTCATGATGCCCGTGCCCGCATACAGGCATTGGGAGGCAAAATTGGTACAATCACCGCCGATGTTCTCAAAATCATAAAAGCGCGGGTTGCGCCCAAATGCCCAGCGGTGTGCGTAGGCAATGGCAGCGCGGCGATCGTAGGGAATGACGGAAGGCATGCTCCTCCCTCCTCTCTTCCCTATCCTATGCCCTCTCCCCTTTTGCCGTTCTCGTTGACACAGACGGGCGGAAACATTATAATATGGGTATCTTTTCTTTGGAGTAATATACTATGGCCAATGTCATTGAAATTTCGGATTTTCAGGCCCCGGAGCTGGATGTATACGCCCGGCTGACCGAGGCGCAGCTGCTCAACCGCTTTGAGCCGAAAAAGGGTATGTTCATTGCGGAAAGTCCAAAGGTCATCGAGCGGGCGCTGGAAGCCGGCTGCGTGCCCGTGTCCTGCCTGATGGAGCGCAAGCACATCGATGGACAGGCGAAAGAGATCATCGAACAATGTGGGGATATCCCCGTTTATACCTCGGAATTTAATGTGCTGACCCAGCTGACCGGCTTTCAGCTGACCCGGGGTGTGTTGTGCGCCATGTACCGTCCGCCCTTGCGTACGGTGCAGCAGGTCTGCGCCAACGCCCGGCGCATCGCCGTACTGGAGGACATTATGAACCCCACCAATCTGGGGGCCATCTTTCGCTCTGCCGCTGCACTGGGCATGGATGCGGTGGTACTCACCCCGGGCTGCACTGACCCCCTGTACCGCCGCTCGGTGCGTGTGAGCATGGGCACGGTGTTTCAGGTTCCCTGGGCTTATCTGGACGCGGAGAGCCAGCAGTGGCCCCACCCGGGGCTGGATCTGCTGCGTGAGCTGGGCTTTGAAACGGCTGCAATGGCGTTGCGAGACGATACCCTTTCCATCGACGATCCCAGACTGATGAATGCGGACAAGCTGGCCATCGTGCTGGGCACAGAGGGCGACGGACTGGCTCAGCGCACCATTGCCGATTGTGATTACACAGTCAAGATTCCCATGTCTCACGGGGTGGATTCCCTCAATGTGGCGGCTGCAAGTGCTGTTGCCTTTTGGCAGCTTGGCAGACGATAAAATAACGGACAGTTCTTGTGAAAGAACTGTCCGTTTAATATTATTTCTGCGTCTTGCGTCCGCTCAACAGCACAAAAAACAGCGCGCACACGCCCATCAGGAAGGGATAATAGAGATACGGGATGATATGCACCGAGCTGATAGCGTAACCTGCCGCTGCCGCACCGCCCACCGCGTACAGCAGCTGTGCGCCGTAGGGCAAAATGCCCTGCATTACTGCGGCAAAAATATCCAGCAGGGACGCGGTGCGTCTGGGCTCAATGTCAAACTCCGCGGCGATCTCCTTGGCGATAGGGCCGCTCATAACAATGGCAATGGTGTTGTTTGCTGTGGCAATATCAACACCCATGACCAGCGCGGCAATACCCAGCTGTGCCCCACGTCTGGAACGGATACGGGCACGAATCAGAGCAATCAGTGCGTCAATGCCGCCCGCTTGCTTGACCAGTGCGCCGATGCAGGCCACGATCACCGAGATGACGGTAATATCATACATGGCGTAAATGCCGTCGTAGAGTACGTTGAAGCACTCCGTCCATACAAATGCTCCAGAGAAAACACCCACGCCGAGGGCAAGTACCGTGCCGGCAATGAGGATGACAAACACGTTTACCCCCACCAGCGCACCTACCAGCACCACCAGATAAGGCAGCACCTTCCACAGGTCATACTCCCCTACCGTGAGCGCGGTACCGGCACTTGGGGTGACCACAATGAGAAGGATAAAGGTGAGCACCGCCGCAGGCAGCACGATCCAGAAATTCATGCGGAACTTGTCGCGCATCTCGCACCCCTGCGTGCGAACCGCAGCAATGGTGGTATCGGAAATGACAGACAGGTTGTCACCAAACATGGCACCACCTACCACCGCACCCAGACACAGGGCGATGGAAAAGCCGGTAGCCTCGCTCACCCCCACGGCAAAGGAGGCCAGCGCCGCAATGGTAGCGCAGGAGGAACCCATGGACAGCGAAATAAAGCAGGCGATCAGAAACAGACCGCCCACAGCGATTTTGCTGGGCAGGAAGGTGAGAAACAGGTTAACGGTACTCTCTGCCCCTCCGGCCGCGCCGATGGCGCCGGAAAAGGCGCCCGCAACCAGAAAAATGAGGCACATCATAATGATGTTCTCGTCCCCCGCGCCCCGGGCCATGATGGCCACCTTTTCGTTGAACGTGTGGGTTTTGTCCTGTACCACAGCCACCAGAAGCGCAATAAGGAATACGACGATCGCCTGCACCCCGTAGAAGCCGCCCTCGGTCTTTAGCACATACTCAAACAAAATGCCAAAGCCAAGATACAGCAGCAGAAATACCCCGATGGGAAGCAATGCCCATATGTTTTTTCTTGTATTCAATCTGGTTCCTCCCCTATGCCGAACCCAGATGTTTTACGGAACGGCAACGGAAGTAAAAATACCATAAAAGCAAGGAAATGTCAAGATTTTGACTCGGTCAGTACAATCGCTTTTATGTTAAAACTTATTGTGAATTCACGGTGTAAGGGGCAAAAAACTTCTGCAGCTCGGCGGTAGTCATTCCACGCTGCCCGGCTAACTGAGTATAGGCCACACCGTCGCGGGTCTCCAGAAGCATCACTCGGTCAAAGCGTTGACTTAAATAGATCTGTACGGGGTACATGGTATTGGCTTGCGCGTCATAGCGGTAGCCCTTAAAGTGGTATGCACTCTCCTTCCCCGTTCCTTCGGGGGTCAGTCCGAGGTAGTTTATATGCTCCCCATACCGGGTAGACTCGAAGGGGGTGGACAAGGAAATCGAGCCCATCAGCTTGTCTCCCAGCCGCAGATACCGCAGACGCCAAAGGTTCAGCAGCACCACGGTAGTCTCATCTTCCGGGCTTTGCAGGGTGGTGGAAACGTGTCTGGGAAGGGGAACTGTGATCAGAATAACGGTCACAATGATCAGCGCAGTCAGAATCTTTTTAATATTGAGCATAGTGCGATCATCCTTTCCTGTTTTCTTCCCGCTTACACAGCAGGCTCACCCAAACGCTGGGAGTATTGCGCGCGGAACTGGTCATAGCGATTCTCTTCAATGGCGCGGCGAATGTGCGCCATCAGCTCGTTGTAGAAATAGAGATTATGCAGCACACACAGGCGCAGTGCCAGCATCTCGCCGGCGCTGAGCAGATGACGAATGTATGCCCGGGAGAAAGAACGGCAGGCAGGGCACTGACAGACCGGACTGATGGGGCGCTCGTCCAGCTTATACTTCTCGTTTTTGATGTTGATGGTGCCCTGCCAGGTAAACAGCTTTCCGTGGCGGGCGTTTCGGGCAGGCATGACGCAGTCGAAAAAGTCTACGCCCCGTGCCACCGCCTCGATGATGTTGGAAGGCGTGCCAACCCCCATGAGGTAGCGGGGCTTGTCCTTGGGCATGTGGGGCTCCACAGCGTCAATAATGTCGTACATGGTCTGGGTCGGCTCCCCCACCGCAAGACCGCCGATGGCGTATCCGTCACATTCGATTTTGGCTGTTTCGATCATGCTCCATACCCGCAGGTCTGGATATGTCCCGCCCTGATTGATGCCAAAGAGCATCTGCCCGGGGTTGACTGTGTCGGGCAGGGCGTTGAGGCGGTCATGCTCGCGCTTGCAGCGCTCCAGCCAGCGCACCGTGCGCTCACAGGAGGCCTTGACATACTCGTAGGGGGCGGGATTTTCCACGCATTCGTCAAAGGCCATGGCAATGTCGCTGCCAAGATTGGATTGGATCTGCATAGACTGTTCCGGTCCCATAAAGATGCGCCGGCCGTCAATGTGGGAGGCAAAGGTGACCCCCTCCTCCGTGATCTTTCGCAGCCCCGAAAGGGAAAAGACCTGAAAGCCGCCGCTGTCTGTAAGGATCGGGCCGTCCCAGTCCATGAATTTGTGCAGACCGCCCAGCTGACGCACCGCCGTGTCAGTGGGACGCAGGTGCAGGTGGTAGGTGTTGGACAGCTCCACCTGACAGCCGATCTGTTTCAGGTCGTGGGCGGAGACCGCGCCTTTGATAGCTCCCTGTGTGCCAACATTCATAAACACGGGGGTCTGTACCGGTCCGTGGGCACATTCGAAGTGTCCGCGCCGGGCCTTCCCGTCCGTTTTCAATACCTTGAACAAAATGCTACACCTCGCAGTGATGGGTTAAGAGATAAACATGGCGTCGCCAAAGGAGAAGAAACGGTATTGCTCCTGCACCGCCTCTTCATAGGCAGAAAGCACATTTTCCCGTCCGGCCAGCGCACTGACCAGCATGATCAGGGTGGATTGAGGCAGATGGAAATTGGTGATCAACCCATCCAGCACCTTGAATTTGTAGCCGGGATAGATAAAAATATTGGTCCAGCCGGCGGCGGCGCACATGGTTCCGTCCTCCCCTGCCCAGCTTTCCACTGTGCGGCAGGAGGTGGTGCCAACACAGATCACCCGTCCGCCGCTTGCCTTGGTGCGGTTAATGATGTACGCCGTTTCCTGTGGAATGACGCAGTATTCCGAGTGCATCTCGTGCTCCAGAATATTTTCCGCCTTTACCGGGCGAAAGGTGCCAAGCCCCACATGAAGCGTGACATAGCACAGGCTGACCCCCATCTGCTCCAGCTCTGCCAGCAGTTGGGGCGTAAAATGCAGCCCTGCGGTGGGGGCGGCGGCGGAGCCACTGACCTTGGAGTATACGGTCTGGTAGCGCTCGGCATCCTGCAGCTCGGCGGTAATGTAGGGCGGCAGCGGCATACGGCCCAACCGCTCCAGCACTTCAAGGAAGATTCCTTCGTAGTGAAAGCGTACCAGCCGGTTTCCGCCCTCTACCTCAGCTTCCACCACGCCAGTCAGCTCGCCCTCACCAAAGATGACCTTTGCCCCGGGTTTGAGTTTGCGTCCCGGGCGCACAAGGCACTCCCAAAGGTTATCGCCCCAGTCGATGAGCAGCAGCACCTCGCACGCACCTCCGGTCTCCCGGTGACCGATCAGGCGGGCAGGCAGCACCCGGGAGTTGTTCATTACAAGACAGTCACCCGGACGCAGCAGCTTGGTCAGCTCATGAAAATGGCGGTGTTCCCGTGCGCCGGTGTGCTTGTCCAGCGTCAGCAAGCGGGAGGCGTCCCGCTGCTCCAGCGGGGTCTGGGCGATCAGCTGCTGGGGCAGCTCAAAATCGAAATCTGCGGTTTTCAAACAAATCACTCCGGGGTCTCACCGATCGTAACGCCGGTAAAGTAGAATTTCAATATCTCGTCGTAGGTAAAGCCCTGTACACCCATGCCGTAGCCACCCCATTGGCTGTAACCGATGCCGTGGCCGTTGCCTGCGCCTGCCACCAGATACTTCACCTCGCCGCCGGTAACAACAGGGGTAGGCTGGGTGGAGGACACATTTCCTGTTCCCGTAATAATATAGGGATAGCCCTGTACGGGGACAGTTGTACCGTCTGCAGCAATGGCGTAAAGGCCGGAAAAGTCAGAAACAGTAAGCTCGGGCTTGCCGTTGACGGCAAAAGGTTTGCTCTGCGCCACGCCATCCCCTACCGGGGTGACAGTGAAATGCATGGTACGGCAGCCCAGCTTGCTGCGAAGCCAGCTGCTGCCCACGCTGGCAAAGGTGTTGCTCTTGCCGTTGGTGTAGGTAAATTTCATCTCCAGCACATTGCCCGTCTTGGAGAGCTTGGTCACTTCAAAAGTCTCCACCTTGGTG
>JAGBTC010000283.1 GCA_017631545.1 Oscillospiraceae bacterium | reverse complement strand
TTGAAAGTTTTCCTGCAAAAACCGCTTGCTTTTCTATGTCAAACGCGCTATGATAGAGCAAAATGAAGCTTTTTACTCATTATGCGTGCGATATGCGACAGAGGTGTAAAAAAATGAATCGGGATATTCTTGCCCTGATCCGGGAGAACATGAGTTCCTTTTCCAAGGGACAAAAACGCATTGCTGCCTTTATTCTGGAATCCTATGACAAGGCGGCCTTTATGACCGCCAGCAAGCTGGGACAGACGGTCAATGTCAGCGAATCCACCGTGGTTCGCTTTGCTGCCGAGCTGGGCTATGACGGCTACCCCAGTATGCAAAAATCGCTGCAGAAGATGATCCGCAGCCGCCTGACCTCGGTGCAACGCATCGAGATGGCCAATGACCAGATGGGGGATGATGTGGTGTCCAGCGTACTGCGCTCAGACACGGCGCTGATCCGCTCCACGCTGGAGGAATTGGATATCAACCGCTTCAACAGCGCGGTGAATGCCATCCTTGGAGCGCGGAAGATCTACATAATGGGTGTGCGCTCCGCTGCAGCCATTTCCCACTTTCTTGCCTTCTACCTCAACCTGATCGCGGACAACGTGCGCGAGGTCACTGCCAATACCACCAGCGAGATCTTTGAGCAGTTGCTGCGTGTTGGAGAGGGAGATGTGGTTATCGGTGTATGCTTCCCCCGCTATTCCAGCCGCACGGTCAAAGCTATGCACTATGCCCGCGACCGGGGCGCTACCGTGATCGCAATCACGGACAGCGAGGCGTCGCCCATCGCGGCCAAGGCGAACATTACCCTGACCGCCAAGAGTGATATGGTGTCCTTCGTGGACTCGCTGGTCGCTCCTTTGAGCCTTGTCAATGCGCTGATCGTGGCCATCAGCCAGCGATGCAATCAGGACGTGGCTGAAATATTCCGCCGTCTGGAGCAAATTTGGGACGAGTACGAGGTTTACGAGAAAATCGAACCCACCACCTAATATACCCGCTCCCGGGGGCTATCGCTCCGGGAGCTTATTCGGGAGAATAAGCATGAACGACAGGCAAATTATTGTCATCGGCGGCGGCGCGGCAGGGATGCTGGCCGCCATCACCGCCGCGCGCTGCGGCGCATCGGTCACGTTGCTGGAGCGCAACGCAAAGCTGGGCCGAAAGGTGTACATCACCGGTAAGGGACGGTGCAATGTGACCAACAGCTGCCCGGTGCAGGAGGTGCTGGCCAATATTCCCGGCAACAGCCGCTTTCTTACCGGAGCAATACACCGCTTTCCTCCCCAGGCGGCCATGGAGCTGTTTGAGGAGCTGGGCGTTCCCCTGAAGGTTGAGCGGGGCAACCGGGTTTTTCCCGTGTCCGACCGGGCGGCAGACATTATTGATGCCCTGCTGGCGGAGCTTCGCCGTCTCCGGGTAATTATCGTGCAGGATCGCGCCATGGAGATCGTCTGTTCGGACGGAGCGGTCACGCTGGTACGGGGCGAACAGGGCGATTATGCCGCCCGGGCGGTGGTTCTGGCCACCGGCGGCGCGTCCTATCCGCTCACGGGCTCCACCGGCGACGGGTATGATATGGCCCGGTCGCTGGGGCATACGGTGATCCCACCCAGGCCGTCCCTTGTTCCGCTGGAGACGCAGGAGGACTTCTGCGCCCGGATGCAGGGGCTTTCTTTGAAAAATGTCACGCTGAAGGTGAAAAACAGCAAAAAGAAAGCGGTCTACGAGGAGCAGGGGGAAATGCTCTTTACCCACTTTGGTATCTCCGGACCGCTGGTGCTCAGCGCCAGTGCCTGTATGCGCGAGTTTGACCGGGAGCAGTATGTAGCCCACATCGACCTCAAACCTGCGCTGGACGAGCAGAAGCTGGACGCGCGGCTGGTGCGTGAGCTTTCCGAGCGGGCCAATCAGGATTTTCAGAACATTCTCGGCGGTCTGGTGCCCCGGCTGATGGTGCCCGTGATGGTGCAGCTGACCGGCATCCCCGGCGATACCAAGGGACACGATATCACCAAGGGTCAGCGCCGCCGGCTACTGGAGACGCTGAAGGATCTGACTATCCATATCCGCGGCCCGCGCCCTCTATCGGATGCCATCGTTACCGCCGGCGGCATCAAGGTGGGGGAGATCGACCCCAAGACCATGGCATCCAAGCTGGTGACCGGCCTGTTTTTTGCCGGCGAGGTGATGGATGTGGACGCCTATACCGGCGGCTTTAACCTGCAGATCGCCTGGGCCACCGGCCGGGCGGCGGGGGAGAGCGCGGCGGAATTTTGTCTGGAATAACGAGGTGTATCAAATGAAGTATATCAGTGTTGCCATTGACGGCCCCTCCGGCGCGGGCAAAAGCACCCTTGCGCGGCAGGCGGCCAAGCAACTGGGCTATTTGTACGTGGACACCGGGGCGATCTACCGCACCGTGGCTCTGAGCGCCGTGCGCGCAGGCATTGACCCTGCGGACGCGCCGCGACTGATCCCCACGCTGGAGAAACTGGATATCCGCCTGGACTACGGCGCAGACGGACTGCAGCATATGTATCTCAATGGCGAGGATGTTTCCCAGGCCATTCGGGAACACGCTATTTCCCAGCACGCCTCCACCGTTTCCGCCATTCCCCAGGTACGCGCTTTCCTGCTGGATTTGCAGCGGGAGCTTGCCCGAAACAACAATGTCATTATGGACGGGCGGGACATCGGCACCGTAGTGCTGCCTGAAGCGCAGGTGAAGCTGTTTCTCACCGCCGCGCCCGAGGCGCGGGCCAGACGCCGGCATCTGGAGCTGTGCCAGCGGGGGCAGGACACCCCCTTTGAGACGGTTTTGCAGGACATCATCCGCCGGGACGAGCAGGACACCAACCGCGCCATCGCCCCTTTGCGTCAGGCGGAAGACGCCGTGCTGGTTGATACCACCCATCTGGATCTGGAGCAGAGCCTGCACGCCATTGTGTCCGCTATAGAGGAGAAGATCAAATGAGTACCGATCGCTGTTATCACCTGCTGTATGCGGTGATCTATCCCATTTTTAATCTGTTTCATCCGGTGAAAGCCATCGGACGGGAGAATATTCCTGCAGGTGCGGCGGTGATCTGCCCCAACCACACCAGCGCCTCCGATCCCTTTTTCGTGGTCTTTGCCTTCAAGCGCAGACACATTATGCGTGCCATGGCGAAAAAAGAGGTCATGAAGCTGCCCCTCGTGGGCTGGATTCTCGGCAAGGCCGGGGTGTTCGGTGTGGATCGCGGCGCGGCGGACATCACCGCGGTGAAAACCGCCCTGCGCGTGCTGAAGGAAGGGCGCAAGCTGCTCATGTTCCCCGAGGGAACCCGAGTGGGTGAAGGGGAGAGCGTGGAGGCCAAGACGGGAGCGGCCATGTTTGCCGTGCGTACGGGCGTGCCTATTTTGCCGGTGTACATTCCGGCAAAGAAGCGCTGGTTCCGTCCCACCACGGTGGTCATCGGTCAGCCCTTTCTTCCTCAGGTGGAAAGCCGCAAGGGCACTTCGGAGGAGTTTCACGCCATCGCTGCAGATGTGATGGAGCGCATCCGCGCGCTGGGGGAGGAGAGCGTATGAAGCTGACGCTTGCCCGCTCTGCCGGTTTTTGCTATGGGGTGCGCCGGGCGGTGGAGCTTGCCGACGAGACGGCCCGATCCGGCCGTCCCTGTGTGATTTTGGGCTCCATCGTACACAATATGGATGTGGTGGAGCATCTGGCGCGGCAGGGGCTGCGCTCGGTGGATTCGGTGGATCAGGTGCCCCACGGCAGCGCGGTGATCATCCGCTCCCACGGGGAGCCGCGCCGGGTGTATGAACAGCTGCGTGAGCGTGACGCACAAATTCTGGAGGCGACCTGTCCCAGCGTCAAGCGCATCCACGAGCTGGTCGTCCGAGCGGAAGAGGAGGGGCGCTGCCCCGTGATCATCGGCACGCCCGATCACCCGGAAGTGCTGGCCATTGCTGGTTGGTGCCGGGATGGCGTGGTGCTGGAGGATGCCCGCGCCCTTGCCGCATGGATCGAGGAGGATCCCACTCGCCGGGATCTGCCCCTGAGTTTTGTGTCCCAGACTACATCCACCAGAAAGATTTGGGATGATTGCGTAGAATTTGCAAAAAAGGTGTGTACAAACGCAAAATTTTTTGATACAATATGCGGAGCAACATCGAAACGACAGGAGGAGGCTCAGCAGCTGGCGGCTCAAAGCGATGCCATGGTGGTCATTGGAGACCGAAAAAGCTCCAACACCAAGCGCCTTGCCGAGCTGTGCCGGCAGTTGTGTCCGATGGTGCGCCTGATTGAACGGGCGGACGATCTGGACTTGAGCGAATTTCAAGGTCTTTCCAATGTTGGCATCACTGCGGGCGCATCCACGCCCGAGTGGATAATAAAGGAGGTCTATGACAAAATGAGCGAAGAAATCATGGAGATCGAAAAATCCTTTGCGGAGCTGCTGGAGGAGTCGATCAAAACTGTAAATACGGGGGATAAGGTTACGGGTATCGTCGTGGCTATCACGCCTACCGAGATCCAGGTCGATCTGGGTATCAAGTATCCCGGCTACATCCACGTGGACGAGTTTTCCGACGATCCCAACGCCAAGATCGAGGAGCTGGTCAAGGTTGGCGACGAGATCGAAAGCTATGTGATGCTGGTCAGCGACCGCGATTGCCTGGTCAAGCTGTCCAAGAAGCGTCTTGACATGGTCAAGAGCTGGGATGTGGTGGAGGCCGCCTGCGAGGACGGTTCCGTTGTCGAGGGCGTGGTCACCGAGGACAACAAGGGCGGCGTGGTCGTGTCCGTCAAGGGCGTGCGCGTGTTCGTGCCCGCTTCCCAGACCGGTCTGCCCCGTGAGGCTGAGATGGCTCAGCTCATCAAGCAGAATGTGCGCCTGATCATCACCGAGGTCAACCGTGCCCGCCGCCGCGTGGTGGGTTCCATCAGCAAGGTCACCCGCGCCGAGCGCGCCGCCGCCGCCGAGAAGGTCTGGGCCGAGATCGAGGACGGCAAGCGCTACAGCGGTGTCGTGAAGTCCCTGACTTCCTACGGCGCTTTCGTGGACATCGGCGGTGTGGACGGCATGGTCCATATTTCCGAGCTGTCCTGGAGCCGCATCAAGCATCCCTCCGAGGCTGTGTCCGTGGGCGACGCCGTTGAGGTGTATGTCATCTCCGCCGACAAGGAGAAGAAGAAGATCTCTCTGGGCGTGAAGGATCACGCTGAGGATCCCTGGGCCAAGTTCACCTCCACCTACGAGGTGGGCAGCGTGGCCGAGGTCAAGGTTGTCAAGCTGATGACCTTCGGTGCCTTTGCCGAGATCGTTCCCGGTGTGGACGGCCTGATCCATATTTCCCAGATCGCTGACCGCCGCATCGAGAAGCCCGGCGATGTGCTGTCCGAGGGCCAGACCGTGGAGGCCAAGATCACCGACATCGACATGGAGAACAAGAAGGTTTCTCTGTCCATCCGCGCCCTGCTTGAGGTTGCCCCCGCTGAGGAGGCTGCCCCCGAGCAGACCGAGGGCTAAGACATTATTTACAAGCCCAACCGGGTGCCGAATACATTCGGCACCCGGTTTTTCCATGCCTTTTTCCGGATTTTTTGGGAATTTACTTCTTGCTGAAAGGAAAATTCTGTGATATAATTTCATGGGATAATTCTACTTTTTAACACAGACAGCGGGAGGTGGAGACCATGTTCCGTGAGGGGGATAAAATCGTACATCCCATGCACGGCGCCGGCGTGGTCGAGCGTATCGTTCAGCAGAAGATCAACGGTGTGCTGCGGGATTACTATGTCCTCAAGCTGCCTGTGCGCTCTATGGTCGTCATGATCCCCACCCACAACTGTGCGGACATCGGCGTGCGTCCGGTGATGGGCGCGGACGAGGCTGAGCAGCTTTTGTGCGCCCTGTCCGGTATCGAGGTGGATATGGAGCAGAACTGGAACCGCCGCTACCGGGAAAATATGGAGCGGCTGAAAAGCGGCGATCTGATGCAGGTGGCACAGGTCATCAAGGCGCTGCTGCAGCGCGACGCCCAGCGCGGTCTGTCCACCGGGGAGCGTAAGATGCTCCACTCCGCCAAGGAAATTCTTATTTCCGAGGTCGTGCTGGCGCAGAACGCCCAGTATGAGGATGTGGAAACGCGCATAACGCAGGCGCTTGCCTAATAAAATAACCGTGGGCGTTTGCCCACGAAAAAAGGAGCCGGACGGCTCCTTTTTTGCAGGAGGTTTCATGGGTATGAGCAAGCTGCTCTCTCTATTCAAAAACAGACAGCCGCAGCCGGTGTGGTCGGTGGTTGTGGTGGCGGCCGGAACGGCCAGCCGTATGCAGGGCATTGACAAGATCCTAGCGCCTTTGGGCGGTATGCCCATTCTCGCCCGTACGCTGGAAGTATTTCAGCGCTGTGCTGCGGTGAGCGAGGTGGTCGTGGTCACCCGGGAGGATCTGTTGGTGGACATCAGCACCCTTTGCAAAGAATACGCCTTTGACAAGGTATCCAAAGTGGTGGTGGGCGGCGCGCAGCGCCTGCTCTCCGTACGCGCGGGTCTGCGGCAGGTGCGCGCGGACGCGCAGCTGATCGCCATTCACGATGGGGCGCGGCCCTTTTTGACCCAGCAGGTGCTGGAGCAGGTGCTGGAGCAGGCGGCCCGTTCCGGTGCAGCAGCACCGGCAATCCCTCTTAACGACACCATCAAGCGTGCCGCTGACGGCGTGGTGGAGGAGACGGTGGATCGCAGTGTGCTCTGGTCGGTGCAGACCCCGCAGGTGTTTCAGGCTGACCTGATCCGCCCTGCCATAGAACAGGCGGCCGAGCAGAATGCACAGGTGACCGACGATTGCTCCGTAGTGGAGCAGCTGGGAATGAAGGTGGTGCTCACCCCGGGCGACCGGGAAAATATCAAGGTGACCACCCCCTTTGATCTGATTCTTGGACAGGCGATTCTTGATTTGCGACAGGAGGAGGGACGATGATGCGTATCGGACACGGATATGATGTGCATCGGCTGGTGGAGGAGCGTAAGCTGATCCTGGGCGGTGTGGATGTACCCTACGAGCGCGGGCTGTTGGGTCATTCGGATGCGGATGTGCTGACCCACGCGGTGATGGATGCGCTGCTGGGCGCGGCCGGACTGGGGGACATCGGGCGGCATTTTCCCGACACCGACCCTGCCTATAAGGGCGCAGACAGCCTGAAGCTGCTGGATCATGTGATGACCCTGTTGGCCGGGCGCGGCCTTCGTGTGGGTAATGTGGATGCCACCGTGATCGCTCAGCGCCCCAAGCTGGCCGCTTTCATTCCTCAAATGCGCGCCAATCTTGCCGCGCGTATGGGAATCGACGAGGAGCGGGTGAATGTGAAGGCCACCACCGAGGAAAAGCTGGGCTTCACCGGCGCAGGGGAGGGCATCGCAGTACACGCGGTAGCTTTGCTGGAGGAGAACTGAATACGAGAAAGGACGGGACAGGCTCCCGTCCTTTTTTGTTGGTCGCGGTGTGCAGGAGGGTCGCATATACTGGGCTGTGAGGGAGCTATTATGGGAAAGGGGAGATGTGACCATGCCCTACTACCTCATCACCTGCCGCTCGCTGACCTATGCCCAGCGGACGGCGCGTGTTCTTGAGCGCGTCGGCATCCGTGCCCGGGTGCAACGCGCTCCTGCAAGCGTCGCCGAAGAGGGGTGCGGCTACTGCGTGCGCCTGGCCGAACGGGATTTGAAGCAAGCGGTGCAGCAGCTGTCTGCCGCCGAATTGCCCGTGCGGCATATCTATGCCGTGCAGCCGGACGGCAGCCTGCGGGAGGTGTTTTTATGATCTATCTCGACAGCGCGGCCACGACCCTGCAAAAGCCGCCGGAGGTGTTTCGTGCGGTGGCGTGCGCCATGCACCGGGCGACGACCCCGGGTCGTGGAGGACACCGTGCGGCGCAGTTGGCTGCGGAGCTGGCCTTTCGCTGCCGGGAGCAAGCATGTCAGCTGTTTGGAATGAACGACCCGGAACAGGTGGTCTTTACTATGAATGCCACCCACGCGCTCAATCTTGCCATTCACAGCGTGGTTCGTCCCGGAGATACGGTGATCGTTTCCGGTTTTGAGCATAATGCCGTCACTCGCCCGCTGGCGGCGCTGGACGGTGTTACGGTGCGTGTGGCGCAGGGGGCGCTGTTTCAGCCCCGGACGCTGCTTTGCCAGATGGAGCGGTTGCTGGAGCAGGGGGCGCAGGCGGTGGTTTGTACCCATGTTTCCAATGTGTTTGGCTATATTCTTCCCATGGACGAGATCGCGCGGCTTTGCCGCAGGGCAGGGGTGCCGCTGATCGTGGACGCATCTCAATCCGCCGGCTGTGTGCCGGTGGATATGAGCCGGTGGCAGGCGGCCTTTGTGGCCATGCCCGGACACAAAGGACTTTACGGCCCACAGGGGACGGGGCTGCTGCTGTGCGGAGGGCCGACCCGTCCGCTGCTGTTTGGCGGTACGGGCAGCCACTCCCGGGAGTCGACCATGCCCGACTTTCTGCCCGACCGGCTGGAGGCAGGTACCCACAATATTCCGGGCATCGCAGGGCTGCTGGCCGGGCTGCGTTTTGTACAGCGGGTAGGGGTGGAGCGCATCGGCGCCCATGAGCAGCGGCTGATCCGGCTGATGGTGCGGCGGCTGGAGCGCATCCCCGGCGTGCAGGTATTTGCCGCACCGGAGGACTCAGGGCTGCAAAGCGGTGTGCTTAGCCTGCGGCTGCGCGCAAGGGAGTGTGAGCAGGTGGCGGAGGAACTTGGCAGGCTGGGTTTTGCCGTGCGTGCCGGGATGCACTGTGCGCCTGCCGCCCACCGTACCGCGGGAACGCTGGACACCGGAACGGTGCGCCTGAGTGTGTCTGCCTTTACCACCGAGCAGGAGGTTCTGGCCGCCTGCCGCGCGTTGGCGCGGATGGCCGAGAAATAAGCGCAAACCCCAACCGCCTAACGGTTGGGGTTTTATATTGGAAAAACTGCGATGCCTAAAAATTTTAAGGGTCTTTCGCCCCGGTTTGGGTTGCCATTTCCGGCGATTTATCGTATAATATAAAAAATAGGCATATTGTGCCTATACGCCCATTTGGCAAGGAAAAGAGGGGACGCAGATGGAAGCTTATTTTAGTAATCTGCTGGGCTTTATCAAGCTGTTTGGTATTGCCGGTGCGATCGAGGTTGCCATTATTGCTCTGCTGATATATAAACTGCTGTGGTCTACCAGAAAATACAGCTTTGGCCGTTTGCTCAAAGGTGTTGCGGTCGTGCTTGCGCTGATGGCAATTGCGGCAATGGCGAACTTTTATGCGGTGAGCAAATTGTTTAATTATGTGGTGGAATACGGCGCCATCGCGCTGGTGGTCGTTTTCCAACCGGAGATCCGCCGCGTTCTGGAGCGCATGGGTGACACCCGACTGTTCCACATGATGTTTGACTCCTCTCACCGGGATCTGGACAGCGTGGAAACCGCCATCCACCAGACGGTGAGCGCCTATCAGCAGATGTCGGAGGACAAGGTGGGGGCGCTGATGGTGTTTGAGCGCGCCAACCATCTGGATGAGGTCATTAAAACGGGCACCGCTCTGGACGCGGCGGTGTCGGCCGAACTGCTGAAAAATATCTTTTGGGACAAGGCTCCGCTGCATGACGGGGCGGTCATCGTCCGCGGCGGACGCATCGTGGCTGCAGGCTGTATGCTCCCGCTGTCCGGCAACGCGAATCTCAGTCGCGAGCTGGGGATGCGTCACCGGGCCGGCATCGGCATGAGCGAGCATTCCGACGCGGTGGTCGCCATCGTATCGGAGGAGACCGGCTCCATCTCCGTGGCGGAAAATGGTATGCTCAAGCGGCATCTGGCGCCGGAAACGCTGGAGCGCCTGCTTCGCAACGGCCTTCTGACGGAAGGCGAGGGCGAGCAGGAGCGGCTGCCGGAGGCATTGATGGCGCTGTTCAAGCGTGTCGGAAAGGAGGCAGGCACGAATGAAGGCAATCACTGAAAAGCGATGGTTTTATGTTTTGATTTCCATCGTTCTGTCTTTGATCTTTTGCGGCGTTGTTCGGCTGGATACAGATCCGGACAAGGACAGCCGGGTTTCGGGCATTCCGGTCACCCTTACGGGCACACGGGTGCTGGATAATCAGGGCTTGAAGCTGCAGACCCAATCCCACGAAAGCGTTTCCTTGGTCTGGAACGGCAAGTGGGACGATGTGAGTAAGCTCAACCGGGACACCGTTTCGGTCACGCTGGATGTGTCCCGCATTTCCGAGCCGGGCACCTATGAGTTGACCTATGATATCAACTACCCTGTGTCGGTCTCTCCCTCGGACTTTTCTGTGCAGAAGATGGAACCGGAGACGATTACGGTCACGGTGGCCAAAATTTACTCCAAGCCCCTTGCGATCCAGCCCGTACTCAAGGGCGGTGTAGCGGAGGGCTACCGCACCGGCGAGTTCATCGTAGAGCCGGAAATGGTGCTGATCAGCGGCCCGGAGGATGCGGTGGAACGGGTGGCGCAGGCGCAGGTGGTGATCAGCCAAAAGAATATGAACACCAGCTTCTCCAGCGAGCTGCCCCTCATTCTGCTGGACGAGCAGGGCAAGCCGTTGGA
>JAGBTC010000282.1 GCA_017631545.1 Oscillospiraceae bacterium | reverse complement strand
TGTAGCCGCCGGTAGGGGCAAGTCCGCCGCCGGGGTTTTGATCAGCGAGCCCATCACCAGATCTGCACCCACCTGCGTGGGCTCCAGTTCCTCGGTAAATTCGCCGTAGCAGTTGTCCACCAGGATGGAAACATTGGGGTTGACCGCCTTAATGCGACGGCACATCTCCCCGATCTGCTCTACCGACAGGGACGCCCGGGTGGAATAGCCGCGGGAGCGCTGGATCAGCACCGCCTTCACCCGGGGGTCGGCCGCCGCGCGCTCCATCCTCTCCAGATCCGGCTGGTCGTTGACCAGATCCACCTGACGGTACTCTACGCCGTAGTCGGCCAGACTTCCATGCCCCTTATCCACCGCGCCGATGGCGCCCAGCAGCGTATCATAGGGCGCACCTACGGCGCTGACCAGCACATCCCCTGCCTTCAGCGCACCAAACAGCGCGCAGGTAATGGCGTGAGTGCCGTTGACAAACTGGATACGCACCAACGCAGCCTCGGTGTGGAAAATATCGGCATAGATCTCGTCCAGCTTATCCCTTCCCAGATCGTCATAGCCGTAGCCGGTAGTGCCGGCAAAATAGTTTTCCGCTACTCTGTGTCGCTGAAAAGCGGAAAGCACCTTTTCCGTATTGACGGCGGCGATGGCGTCAATACGCTCAAACTGCTCACGCAAATCCCCCTGCACCTGTGCGGCAAGTTCGCGGATACGGGGGCTGATGTTCAAAGACATAAAATCACACTTTCTCCAGCTGAGCCTGTGCAAAAGCGCACACAAGGCGCACGCAGGCCAGCGCGTCGCTGATTCGGATGCACTCTACCGCGCTGTGAGCATAGCGGCAGGGCACGGTAATGCCGCCCACACGCACACCGGCCCGAGTCGGCTGCATGGCACCACCGTCGGTGCCGCCGGTACGCTTGACGGTCAGCTGATGGGGAATGTCCTGCTCCCGAGCCAAACGCTTGAGCGTGTCCACTACAGCCGGGTGGCAGATGACCGATTTATCCATCACCTTGATGGCCGCTCCCCCGCCCTGTCGGCTGCTGTCGGCAGGCTTTACCTTGGGGGTATCCACACTACCCGTCACATCCAGCACGATGCCGTAGTCCGGGTCAATGGCGTAGGTGGCAGCCTTCGCGCCGCGCATCCCAAGCTCCTCCTGGGAGGTAAATACAAAATACAGATCGTTGTCCGTCTGCCCCAACTGCTCCATGGCCAGCAGCTGCACCGCACAGCAAACGCGGTTGTCCAAATAGGGCGAGAAAACCACATCCCCCTGCTGCACCACCGGAGTGTCGTACACAGCCACATCACCCAAATCCACAAGCTCCATCGCCTGCGTGCTATTTTCCACGCCGATGTCGATATACAGATCCTCGATGCTCAGCTTGTCCACCGCGACCCCGTTATCAGCCGCCAGCACGCCGCGCGTACCGTTTTTGAACCGGACCGGGGTGTGTACCACCCGGGCAGCGGAGATGCCGCCCAGCGCGCCTACGCGCAGGTACCCGTCCTCCTCAATGTGGGTGACTACCAGCCCAAGGCTGTCCATATGGGCGGCGAACATAACGCGCGGGCCACTGCCCTTTTTATGGCAGATCAGGTTGCCCATCACATCAGTAAACACCTCATCGGCATAGGGTCGGGCAAGATCGGCAATGACCGCAGCAACCCCAGTCTCGTCCCCGGAGGGGCCAAAGGCACCATTGAGCGCCTGAATGATCGAAAACAGTTCCATATTACATTCCTCCTCAGCAGTTGGCAGCGGTATCGTCAATGAAACACCGCAGCAGCCTGAGCATATTTTCAAAGTCACTAACACAGCCCACACCGGCCGGTGTATGCAGATAGCGAATGGGTGCGGAAACCGGGATCGCCCGTATACCTGCCTTAGTGGACTGAACCGCCTTGGCGTCTGTTCCGCCGGCCACCCGATGTTTGGTCTGCCACGGGATACCGTTTTCTTTGGCCACCCGACGCAGCTGCTCATACAGCGCCCGGTCACTCACCACGCTGTTGTCCATATAGTAGATGACAGGCCCGTCTCCCAGCTGGCACACCCGGGATTGCCCCTCCACCGTGGGGAAGTCGCAGGCGGTGGTGCAGTCGGTGATCAGCGCGATTTCCGGCTCCAGCGCGAAGGCCGCGCCGAACGCGCCCCGGCAGCCCACCTCCTCCTGCACGGAAAAGAGGAAGGTCACATCCATGGGCAGCTCCTGCTCCATCAGCTTGAGCAGCATCGCACAGCAAAGCCGGTCGTCAATGGCCTTGGCCTTGAAAAGTCCGTCGCCAAAATCCTCGCTGGCCGTATCAAACACACAGGGCTCGCCTAGCTCCACCAGCGCCTCGGCCTGTTTTTTGTCCTTGGCACCGATGTCGATATAGAGGTCGTTGACCTTGGGCGCGGTCTCCTCCTCCTCTTTGCTGACCAGATGGTAGGCCTTGATGCCGATCACTCCCGGGTGACGGCCAAGCCCCACCAACACGCGCTTTCCGATCAGCACCCGGGGATCAATGCTGCCCACACAAGCAAACTTAATATACCCATCATCGGTGATGCGTTTTACAATCAGCCCCACCTCGTCCATATGCGCGCACAGCATCAGTTTCTTGCCGGTGGCTTTTTTGCCGCGTTTGAATACGATGAGGTTGCCCATAGCATCCACACGCATCTCGTCGGCATAGGGGGCGGCGCACTGGGCGATATAGTCGCGCACCTCGTCCTCCCAGCCGCCCACGCCACTCAGGGCACAAAGTTCTTTTGCCCGATTCAGCACGGGTACTTCGCCTCCTTTCCAAGGTCAACGACAAAGGCAGCCAACAGCTGCGCCAGCTGCTCCAAATCACCAACATCCATAACCTCGACAGGAGTGTGCATATACTTCAAGGGCAGCGAGAGCACCGCAGTGGGAATTCCCTCCCGGCTGACCTGCATGACCCACGCATTGGTGTAGCTGTTTCCGCCCATAATCTCGTACTGGAAGGGAATATCCTGCGTTCTGGCCTTTTCCTTCATACGGTCACTCATCCACCGGGTCACATTGGGCCCGATCCCGATGGCCGGGCCGCCCCCCATCTGCATCGTGCGATCCTTAGGCATATCAGGGGTGTCACCATGGGTCACATCAACCGCCACACACCAGTCCGGATCAATTGCGTACACCCCGGTGCGCGCACCTAGATAGTCGCTCACCTCTTCGCTGATGCTGCCAAGCACATACACATCTACATCCAGATGCTTGTCCTGCAGCAGCTCCATGGCGCGCAGCAGACCGACAAAGCACGCCCGGTCGTCCATTGCTTTGCCGCATACCTGCTTCTCGCCCAGAGCAAAGCAGCCCTCCCGGTAGACAATGGGTGTGCCAAGAGGAATACGCGCCTCGGCCTGCGCTTGGGAAAGACCCACATCAATAAGCAGCTCGGACATAGGCAGCGCCTTCTTCTGATTTTCCGGCTTGAGCACATGGGGCGGCAGACTGATGACCACGCCGGGCAGCGGCTCGTCTGCCAGAACGCGCACCTCCCTGGCCGGCAAAATACGCGGGTCAACGCCGCCGATGGCCTGAAAACGAAGAAATCCGTCCTCAATGCCGGTGACCACAAGGCCGATCTCGTCCAGATGGGCGTCCAGCACCAGCCGCTTGGCCGCAGGGTTTCCGCAGCGCTTCACACCGATGACATTTCCCAGCCGGTCAATGCGTACCTCATCCACCAAGGGACGCAGCAGCTCGGCAGCCAGCCGGCTGACCGGCAGTTCAAAGCCGGAGGGGCCGGAAGCGGAGCAAAGCTGCATCAGTACCTGAAGCATATCCATACCATCACTTTCCTTTCAACTGTGTCACACAGGATTTGAAATATTCGCCCCGCTCCACAAAGTTCTTGAATCGGTCAAAGGCCGCACAGGCCGGTGAAAGCACCACCGCATCCCCCGCCCGAGCCAGCTGATGGGCCAGTTCTACCGCCTGGCTCAGCGTGTCGGTGAAGTGAATGTTTGGTGTGCCGGGACAATAGCCCTCCGCCTGCTCCACCGCAGCGGCAATTTTCTGTGCGGTGTCGCCGGTGAGGATCAGCTCTTTCACGCTGTCGGCAATGGCCGCGCCCAGCTCGTCAAAGGGGATCTGCTTGTCATAGCCGCCGGCAATCAAAATGACCTTTTGCTCAAAGCAGCTTAGTCCGGCCATGGTGCGTGTGGGGCTTGAGCCGATGGAATCGTTGTACCAACGCACACCGTCCAGCTCCCGTACCAGCTCCATACGGTGGGGCACGCCGCAGAAACGCTCGGCCACCGCACGCACGCACTTGTCGGGCACCAGACCGTCCACCGCAGCGATGGCGGCCATAAAGTTTTCCACATTGTGCTGACCGGGTACATGGATCATAGACAGGGGCAGCACCTCGCGCGAGCCCATCTCGTTGGTCAGCCAGATGGTGTCATCCCGCAGATAGACCCCCTCCTCCAGCCGGTTTCTGCGGCTGAAGAGCATGACGGTTCCGGGGGCACTTTTCGACATGGAGCGAGTAATATCGTTGTCATAGTTGAAAATGACCCGATCCTCCGGCCGCTGATGATAGTAGATGTTCATCTTGGCCTTGGTGTACTCCTCCATGGTATGGTGGTAGTCCAGATGATTGGGCGACAAATTGGTAAACACCGCCACATGGGGGCTTTGCTTCATGGTCATCAGCTGGAAGGAGGACAGCTCCAGCACCGCAATGTCCTCTTCAGTCATTCCGCCCACATCGGGCAGCAGCGGCTTGCCAATGTTGCCGCCAACATAGACATTATAACCGGCCTCTTTCAAAAATTCCGAAATAATGGTAGTGGTAGTTGTCTTTCCGTCACTGCCGGTAACGGCAATGATCTTACACGGACAAAGCTGCAGGAACACCTCCATCTCTGAGGTGAGCTGCGCCCCTTTTTCCACCGCCTTGACAAGTTCGGGCGTGTTTGGGCTGATGCCCGGGGTGCGGAAAATCACATCAAAGCGGTGCAGCTTGTTAAGATACTCCTCCCCAAGGCGCAGCTTCGCCCCAAGACTCTCCAGCTGGGCAGCCTGCTCTGCCACAGCCTCCCGTTGGGAGCGGTCACACACCGTAACGCGCAAACCGGCGCGCAGCAGCATATGGATCAGCGGCATATTGCTCACACCCATACCAAGAACCGCGATGGATGCACCCTTCAAGCCATCAAAATATTCATTAATTTCGGACATAATCATTCCTCCTCAAAAGCGGAAGATTTAATTCCATCTCAATCTATTATACTACCATATTGTTTGCTAAAATTCAATGACCGGCGCAGAATTATCATGCTTGTAATTCGCCTGTCTTCATGCTACTATAGGTGTGCTTTTGATTGAAACGGAGGAATGCACATGGACGCTCTTTTTACCGCTACCGAGCTTGCCGGAACAATTGCGTTTGCTGTATCCGGCGCTATGCTTGCCGTCAAGAAACGGTTGGACATTTTTGGTATCCTGTTTCTGGGTCTGATCACCGCCCTGGGCGGTGGTACGATCCGCGATCTGCTTCTTGGCCA
>JAGBTC010000281.1 GCA_017631545.1 Oscillospiraceae bacterium | reverse complement strand
ATGGATTCTGCCAAGAAGATCGCTGCCAACGGCATCAAGTACTACATCGAAGTGGCCAACATGCCCACCACCAACGACGCCCTGGAGTTCCTGAAGGAGCAGAAGCACATGATCATCGCTCCCTCCAAGGCCGTCAACGCCGGCGGCGTGGCCGTGTCCGCTCTGGAAATGAGCCAGAACTCCGAGCGCCTGGTTTGGGACGCCGAGGAAGTGGATGCCAAGCTCAAGAGCATCATGAAGAACATCCACGACTCTTCCGCCGCCGCTGCCGAGCGCTATGGCCTGGGTTACGACCTGGTTGCCGGTGCCAATATCGCCGGTTTCCAGAAGGTTGCCGATGCCATGATGGCTCAGGGTGTGTTCTAAGCAAATCTTATTACCACAATGTTTGTCCTGGCCCCGCTCCGCTGGAGCGGGGCCAGGACTTCAACTATGCTACACAGGGGGAGCTTATGCCTCGCGTTACCGTGCAGATGTTTGAAGGGCGTACCATGGCGCAGAAGCGCGCGCTGGTGGCCAAAGTGACCGATGCCGTGGTGGAGACCTGCGGCGTGACCGCCGAGCATGTGACTGTTGTCATCGACGAGATGAAAAAGGAACACTATGCTCAGGGCGGAAAGCTGATTTACGCGCCGGAGGATGTCGGCTGAGCCTGTCATACAAAGCAAACCCCCGCTGCAATGTGTGAACAGCTCCATTAAAAACGGACAATAGACAAAAAGCCCCCTGATGTAGGAAAATTAAAGTACTACATCAGGGGGTATTATGATGTCTAAGAGAAGATATACACACATCCAAGAAATTCTTCCCGAAATCAAAGTAATGATAGCGAACGGGAAAAGCCATCGAGAAATAGAAGCGTTTTTTGGTCTTACAGGGGATCGCCCGGTTCACAATCTATTAAAACGAGAACGCAGAAAAGCGAAGAAGGTAACGGCAGGCATAGCACCTCGCCCCAAAGGCCGCCCTCGCAAAGATGCGCCGGCAAGAGATGTGGTTGCAGAACAGGCATACGAAATCAATCGACTGAAGATGGAAAATAAGTTGCTGCGGGATTTTCTGCAATTGACAGGAAGGAAGTGAGACCTCGGGTAAAATACCAGATCATTTACAGGAACCGAAATCGTTATCCGGTGTTTGCAATGTGCCATTTCTTCGATGTGTCGCGCAGCGGTTACTATGATTATGTCAAAAGACTGGATCGGCCTGCGCACGATGCTGTCGTAGCCGACATTATTCGTGAACAGCAAAAGAAGTGTGACAAAACCTATGGATATCGCCGTATGTGGAAATGGTTAGAAAAGGCCAAGAAAATACGCCGAAATCCAAAAACAATCCTGCGCATTATGAAGAAATATGAACTTCTGTCCGAAATTCGCCGCCGCAGAAAATGGAGACAGATGGGACAGCAACTTCACAAATACGAAAATCTGCTGAACCGAGAGTTTCAAGCAGACAGGCCAAACCACAAGTGGGTTACGGATATCTCCTATATCCATACCGGACAAGGAGTACTTTACCTGTCTGTGATCCGGGATCTGTATGATAACAGTGTCGTTGCATATAAAACAGGAACAAGTCAAAGTGTTAACCTTGTACTGGACACCATCCGTCTTGCCATGCAGAAGGAAAAGAAAGTCGCTGCGGAGTTGCAGCTCCACAGCGACCAAGGGAGTCAGTACACCTCACAAGCATACTTTGACCTGACTAAAGAATACGGAATAACTCCGTCTATGTCAAGACGGGGAAATTGCTACGACAATGCTTATGGCAGAGAATTTCTTCTCCTTCCTCAAAACCGAGTGCATCTACAGACACCAGGCAAGCACTTTTGAGGAAGCAAAAACGCTGATTGACAATTACATCTATTTCTACAACCACCAGCGTATCCAGTTAAAAACTGGAGTGACGCCGCTCACGCTGCGCCACTCCGCTTAGAACTTAATATTTTCCTACCAGGGGTCTTTTTTGTGATGTCCGTACAATCTGGGGCAGTCCACACAAGCTTCGCCGGGAACCACTCATCTCAATGTATCTTCTGTTATGTTACCAAGCAGTCCAGCCGCCGTCCACCACAATGTTGGTGCCGGTCATAAAGCTGCCCGCATCGCTGGCCAGCAGCAGCACCGCGCCGGCCATCTCGTAGCTTTTGCCGAAGCGGCCCAGCATGGTCTTGTTGGCCAGCTGCTGGTTGAACTCCAGATCCTTCTGGTT
>JAGBTC010000280.1 GCA_017631545.1 Oscillospiraceae bacterium | reverse complement strand
TTGGACACCACCGCGTCGTTGAGTGCCAGCTCGTCCACCACGACCTGCTTGCCACGGATCACCCGTACGCGCAGCATCATGCGCTGCTCCACCGAGTATTCCCCTGCAGCCAGCCGGGAAAGCTTGGCAAGTTCCCCCTCCTCCAGCTCGGCCATAAAGCCGACGCTGCCCATATTCACGCCCAGAATCGGGACATTATGTATGGTCGCATCCTTGGCTGCGTGCAGCAGCGTACCGTCGCCGCCAAAGCAGATGAGCATGTCCGCCCGTGTCAGCTCCTGCTGCTGATCCAGAAAGGTCAGATCCCGGGGCAGCTCCATATGGCTGCCCTGCCCCAGCTCAAAGGGCAGGCAGAACATACATTCCACCCCTACGCCCTCCAAAATTTCTCTGGCCTGCCGGGCAGCGCGCATACCGCGATCCCGGTAGGGGTTGGAACTTAAGATCACTCTCATAGCTGCTCCTCCTCAAGCTTGCCGTGGGACCGTTCCACCAGCAGCTTCAAATCACCGGTGAAGGGCTTGCCCGCCCCGGCACAGAGATAACCAAGATATTCGATGTTGCCCTCCGGGCCGCGAATGGGAGAAAAATCCATATCCAGCACCGTAAAGCCGGCGTTTTGGGCGTGCTGAAGAAAATGCTCCAGCACCTCCAGATGGACGGCAGGATCACGCACCACGCCCTTCTTGCCCACCTTGTCCTTCCCTGCCTCAAACTGCGGCTTGACCAGACACACCGCATGGGCATCCGGTTTGAGTACTGTGTGCAGCGCGGGCAGGATCAGATTGAGGGAAATAAACGATACATCCACCGACGCAAAATCAAGGGGCTGATCGATCAGCTCCGGGGAAAGATTGCGGGCGTTGGTGCGCTCCATGCACACCACCCGCGGATCGGTACGCAGGCGGTAGTCCAGCTGATTATAGCCCACATCCACCGCATACACCCGGCTTGCACCGTTTTGCAGCATACAGTCGGTAAAGCCACCGGTAGACGCACCAATGTCGGCACACACCGCATTGTTAAGGTCGATGGGCCAGCATTTCATGGCCTTTTCCAGCTTCAGACCGCCCCGGCTGACATAGGCCAGCGTTTTGCCCCGCACTTCAATGCGATCCTCCGGTGCAACGGGAGCGCCGGCCTTGGTCTGCTTCTGGTCATTGACATATACCTGTCCGCACATGATGATGGCCTGTGCCTTCTGGCGGCTTTCCGCCAGTCCGCGCTCGGTCATCAGCACATCCAATCGCATTTTAGCCATCCTGCAGCACCTTCTTTCCCAATTGACACAGGCTGTGCGCGTCCAGCCCCAGCTGCTGCTCCAGCAGCGGTACGCTGCCGTGGGGGGTAAATTCCGCGCCACTGTTCACAAGGGCGCTTCGGGCCGCGATCCCCTCCCGGGTCAGCGCGGCGCAAAGCCGCTGTCCCACGCTGCCTGCGGCCACACAATCCTCCGCCACAAGCAGCGCGCCGGTCTTTTTCACGCTGGCGCAAACAAGACTTGTGTCAAGGGGAGTGATGGTATTCAGCTTTATGACCTCTGCACTGATCCCTTCCCGGGCCAGCCCTTCGGCCGCCTCCAAAACGCGGTTGATGAGGACTCCATAGCTCACCAGCGTCAGCTGTGTACCCTCGCGCAGGACGACCGCAGCCTCGTCTCCACTCTCGGCGGTATACTCGCCCTCGCCCCCACGGGGCAGGCGCAGCGCCACCGGCCCGGTCTCCTCCGTGACCGCGCGTTCCAGCATACGCCGGGTCTCGGCAAAGCTGGAGGGCGCAAACACAGTCATGCCGGGCACGCTGTCCAGGTAGGCCACATCAAACACACCGTGGTGCGTCTCTCCATCGTCACCCAC
>JAGBTC010000279.1 GCA_017631545.1 Oscillospiraceae bacterium | reverse complement strand
CACGCGGAAACGAAGGATATTCTCATGCTGGGCTTTACCAATAAGGAAGCGGTGGAGCTTACTATGAACACCAAAACCGCATGGTTTTGGAGCCGCAGCCGAAACGAACTGTGGAACAAGGGCGGCACCTCGGGCAATTTCCTGCATGTCAAGCGGATGGTGACCGATTGCGACACGGACACGCTGCTGTATTTCTGTATCCCGGACGGCCCGACCTGCCACACCGGGGCGGACAGCTGCTTTTTTAACGAGATCGAACTGTGAGGAGAGAATGACATGAACGATACTTTGAAGAATCTCTACGCCGTGGTGGAAGACCGCAAGGCCAATCCTCAGGAGGGTTCTTACACCTGCTACTTGTTTGACAAGGGTCTGGACAAGATCCTGAAGAAGGTGGGCGAGGAGTGCGCCGAGACCATCATCGCCGCCAAGAACGGCGTGCAGGAGGACACGGTGGGGGAGATCAGCGACCTGATCTATCACCTGACCGTGATGATGGTGCAAAGCGGCATTCCGCTGCAGGCGGTCATGGCCGAGCTGGACGCCAGAAGCGCCAAGATCGGCAACCTCAAGCAGTTCCATGTGAGCGACCATAATACCTGAAACGAACAGCCCCAGCCGCTAAGCGGCTGGGGCTGTGTTGTTTATCGGTAGGTCAGCAGTGTTTCCACGTCTTTGCGTTTGGGAGCATTGGGCTGCTCAGCAGGGTAGCCCACGGCAATGAGCGCCATCAGCTCCTGTTCCTCGGGTACATTCAAAAACGCGCCCAGCTCCTCGTGGGGGAAGATGCCCATGATGACCGTGCCAAGTCCCGCGTCGTGGGCGGCAAGGCAGAAGGTCTGGGCGGCAATGCCACAGTCGTAATGCTGCCAGCCGTCCTTGCGCTCGGTGGTGTAGCTTCCGTCCCGTTCAAAGCCGCTGCGCCCCTTGATAAAGGTCTGGGCGATGAGCAGGGGAGCGCCGGAGACGATGTTGGCGTTGTGTTCCGGCAGGAAGTCCCGGCAGATGGCGTCCAGCACCGAGCGGTCCTCGATGGCGATATAGCGGCTGATTTGCGTGTTTTTCCACGAAGGGGCGTAGGCGGCCTGTGCCACCACCTGTTCCAGTACCTCGTGGGGAACGGGACGAGCGTCGAAGCGGCGCACGCTGCGCCGGGTGAAGATACATTCTTTCAGTTCCATGGTTTATTCCTCCTCCTGCCAACCCTTGCACACATCCACCCACGCAAGACACTTGGAGTAATCCTCCAGCTCCTGGCAGGTCAGCTCAATGGCGGAATTGCTGCTGCCGGCGGCGGGGAACACGGTGTCAAAACGCTTGAGGGACACAT
Organism: Oscillospiraceae bacterium; assembly: GCA_017631545.1. Classification (GTDB taxonomy): domain Bacteria; phylum Bacillota; class Clostridia; order Oscillospirales; family Oscillospiraceae; genus Lawsonibacter. Next base: position 4,533 of record JAGBTC010000279.1, on the reverse strand, counting down.
CCAAATAGGTTTTCACGCCTTCGGGATTCCCGAAGGGGCACACGCCGCCGATGGCGTGGCCGGTAAATTCGCTCACCTGTTCGGGGGTGAGCATTTTTGCCTTGGTGTGGAACATGGCCTTGAATTTGGCGTTGTCGATCTTGGCGTCGCCGGCGGCGACCACCAGAACGCACCCCTCGTCCACAAGGAAGGACAGGGTCTTGGCAATACGGGCAGGGATCACGCCCACGGCCTGTGCCGCCAGCTCCACCGTGGCGCTGGAAACGGGAAACTCCAGAATATCGCCCTCCCGCCCCAGAGGACGGAAATAGCTGCGTACCAGTTCAATGGACACGGCTCAGCCCTCCAGCTTCCGGGCAGCCTTGGTCAGAAAACGCTCGTCGGTGACAATAAAGCGCTCGTGCGTGCCCTCACCGATCATGCCCTTTTCATCGTAGGCGGCCACCTTCAGCTCGATGCGCTTGCCGTCCACCAGCGTGACCTCGCTTTCTGCCCATACTTTCATGCCCATGGGGGTGGCGGACAGGTGGGCGATGTCCAGCTTGGTGCCTACGGTGCTGTCACCGGGGGCGAGATAGGGGGCGATGGAGGTCCACGCGGCCTTTTCCATCAGCGCCACCATATAGGGCGTGCCGTACACCGGCAGCGCGCCGGAACAGGCGGCAGCAGCGGTATTGGTGTCATTTACGATCTCCTCCGCGCGGCCGCGGATACCAACTTCAATGGACATGGAAATGTCCTCCTTTGTATCAAGATGCTTCCATTGTACTACAACACACCCTTAGAAATCAACCGTATCAGACAGATTCTCCCGGATGCGGTACATGGACGCAAGAACAAGCCAGTTTTGGGGGAAGGGGCGGATCAAATTCCAGTAGCCCACTCCTGCCAAGCCGTAACGGGAGAGAAGTGACAGTTTGGCGCGGATGCTGCGCGCGTCCTCAAACCACACCTCATGCTCCCGTCCGGCGGGGTCGGTGTATCGGAAGAAGGGAGCTTGAGCAGTAGGATCGTATTGAATTACCGCGTTGTTGTCCCCGGCAAGGGTAACGGCGTACTGGTTGGAAATGGAGGTGGCTCTGCTTTCCCCCTGCACGAAGGGCAGCGTCCAATCATAGCCGTAGTTTGGGATGCCCAGCAGGATCTTGTCAGCCGGGATCTCGGTCAGGGCATACTCCACCACACGGCGTACATTGGGCAGGGGAGCCACTGCCATGGGTGGGCCGTAGGTGTACCCCCATTCATAGGTCATCAGCAAAACCAAGTCTGCCGCCGCGCCCAGCTGGGCGTAGTCATGCCCCTCATACAGCAGCCCGGGCTGATCGGCACTGGTCTTGGGGGCGAGGGCAACGATGACCGGCCAGCCCCGGGGACGCAGCGTGTCACGCAGGCGAGCGATAAATTGGGCGTAGGCCTGCGCGTCCTGCGCCGGGATAAATTCAAAGTCCACATCCAGAGCCCGATACCCCCGCAGCTGCATCGTCTCAACAATGGCGGATATGATGGCATCCTGCACCTGCGGGTCGTTGAGGACAAGGCTTGCCAGGGAAGAATCAAAATTCCCTTCGTCCGTGAGGGTGGACAGGTGCATGACCGGGGTGACGCCAAGCTGTTGGGCGGCGGCGATGAGGGATAGGTCATCCGGTTCTACCAGCGTGCCGTCTGGCCGTATTCCGTAGGTGAAAGGGATCAGCCCGGACAGGTAAGGCAGCGTGCGCTGGATCACGCCCCGGTCGCCAAAGGGATAGGCATATCCGGTGACAAGGGCGGTCTGTGTGGGGCTGTCTGCGTCCTGCAGCACCAGCGTCTGGCCGGTAAAAACCGCCGGCTCTCCCCGCAGGATGGGGTTACGCTGCAGCAGCTGCCGGGGCGTAAGTCCGTTTTCCCGGGCGATGGAGTACAGGGTATCTCCCGGCTGAACAGTGTACAGCCGGACGGGGCGGCGCACCACAAGGGTCTGGCCGGGCACAAGCCGCCGGGGGTCGGGAAGCTGGTTGTCACTTTCCAGAATGGCCAGGGGCACGCCATAGCTTTGGGCAACGGAGGCAAGGGTGTCACCCGGACGCACAACATGAATTTCCATCGGCTGCCCTCAGGTCAGGGTGACAAAGTCGCTGCTGGCATAGCCGGTCACGCCGTTGACACGCACAAGATACCAATTTTGCCACTGGTTTATCACACTCAGCGCCGTCCCATCCGACGCCTGAGTCAGAATTGGGGCGTCCAAGGCGGGGCGGCTGCGAATGTTCAGCCGTCCGCCCTGCGTATCCACCACCCCACGGCGTGGCGGGACAGGGGTGAGGAAGGGAATGCCGAAGTATTCGGTCAGAGACAGGACGATATTTCGGGCGATGGGGTCGATGTTGGCCTTGATCCACGCCGCATCGTCGTAGTTGTCGTGATAGGCCAGCTCCAGAAAGACTGCCGGGGCGCGGGTGCGGCGCAGCTCGCCGATGGTGGTGGAGGGCTGGGCGGTGACCCGGTTGGGCAGGGGGTAAATGGAGCGCAGGTTGTTGGCCATGATCTCCGCCGCCCGCTGCCCCTGTACGCTGCCGGGGTAGTAGAAGACGATGGAGCCGCGCACGGTGCCGTACCGCCCTTCGGGCGCGGCGTTGGAGTGAATGGCAACATGCAGGTCGTAGCTGCCGGCGTTGGAGGCGGCGATGGAGCTTGCGGCGGTCATCTGAGGTGTGTTGCGTACATAGCGGATGCCGGAGGCGTCCAGATAGGGGAGCATAGCGTCGGCAATCAGGTTCATATAGTATTCCTCGCTGCCGCCGCTGACGAACAGGTTGTTCTCCTGTGTGGAGGGGGACAGATAGATAATGGGCATGGCAATACCTCCAAATGTTTTCTCCATTCTATGAGAAAATCTTTTTGTGGGTGCGGAACATTTTCATGCCGCACTGCGTCTAAACAGATAAGAAGGAAGTTCCTTCCAAAATAAAAACAAACAGGAGGTACGGGTATGAAACAAGGAAGAATGGTCTGCGCGCTGATGCTGGCGCTGGTACTGCTATGTCTGACCGCCTGCGGCGCCGGCAGCACCATGTCTGCAGACCGAGAGGCGAGTTATGCAGGCGGCGCTGCAACAAATGGAAGCGCCCAGTTCTTTGACGGGAAGTATTCGGTGATGACCGATGCGGCAGAGCCCTCTGCGCCCAAGGAGAAGGAAAGCGGCCAGTCTGCGTCCGGGAGCGTATACCGAAATAGCGAAGTCAAGCTGATACGCCGTGCTTCTCTCACGGTGCAGACCACACAGTTTGATCAATCCGCTCTTGCTCTTTCTGCCGTTGTGGAGGCGCTGGGGGGCTACTTTGAGCAATCCGAGCTGTACAGCGGAAACTACAATTCCACCGCGGCTAACCGCTCGGGGCACTATGTGATTCGTGTCCCTGCCGAGAAGTACGATGAATTTCTGGCGCAGGTGGACGGCGTGGGACACCTCACCCGAAAGTCCGAGACCACCGAGGACATTGGCGAGCGGTACTATGACACCCAGTCCCGCCTCGCCACCCAACAGGCCAAGCGCGAGCGCCTGCAGGAACTGCTGAAAAAAGCAGGCAGTATGGAGGACATTATCGCGCTGGAAAGCGCGCTGGCCGATGTAGAGTACCAGATCGAACAGCTGACCGGTCAGCTGCGTCGGTATGATGGACTGGTGGGCTTTGCTACCTTCACCGTCGCGCTGGAAGAGGTGATCCGCGTAGTGGACGAGCCGGGGGAGCGTGAATCTGTGTTCACACGCATGGGTGCAGGCATCGTCAGCAGCGCCAACGGTCTTGTGACGGGGGTGCAGAACGCGCTGGTTTGGATGTCCTATCATCTGTTTGCGTTGGTATTCTGGGCAGCGGTGCTGGTACTGGGCGGTGTGTTTGGCGTGCGTACGATCCGCAACCGAAAGGGCAGGGAAAAGGCTTCCGAGCAGCCGGAGGAAGACCGGTGAACCGGCTGATGGGTCTGGCGCTCGTTCTGCTTGTGCTTGGGGGGTGCGCCAAACACCCGGCCGATCAGGGTGTTTCCCAAACCCATGAGCATGCCGGTGCAGCGCAGAACAATATTGTAGCTCACGAAGAAGTTGGCTACTGCGGCAATACCCAGACCACACTGCGAAAGATGAATGGCAGGGAAGTGGTGTGGGAGACGAGCTTTATGTATGGAGACAGCGTGGCGCTGACCGATCTGCTGCGCTGGCTGGACTACCGCGAGGGGATCTGCCGCTGTCTGCCGGAGTACGAAGTGGATACGGAATTTGGCGGTGCATACGGTATTCATCTGTCCCAGGGCTATGTGCGTTACGGGGATGCTCAGGTGCAGCTGACTGGGGAGCAGTTGGATCGGATACGGGAAATTGTGCTTGCAAACACCCCACTGTGCGGTTATCCGACCGCCCCGGAAAAAGGTGCTTGACAAGTGGGACAAACAGCGGTATACTCCAAAAAACAAAGGGGAGTCCGAATTGACGGGCTGAGAGGCGGATGTTTTCCGTGACCCATGAACCTGATCCGGGTCATGCCGGCGTAGGGAGCATAT
>JAGBTC010000031.1 GCA_017631545.1 Oscillospiraceae bacterium | reverse complement strand
CGAAAGCTGCAGGAGCAGGGTGGCCGGGTGGCCATGATCGGGGACGGCGTCAACGACGCGCCCGCCCTTGCCCGGGCCGATGTGGGTCTGGCCATCGGGGCAGGTACGGATGTGGCGATCGAAAGCGCGGATATCGTGCTTATGAAGTCCGACCTGCTGGACGCGGCGGCGGCGATGGAGCTGTCCCGAGCCACCATCCGTAATGTCAAGCAGAATCTGTTCTGGGCCTTTTTCTACAACTGCATCGGTATTCCGCTGGCAGCAGGGGTGTTTTATCCTCTGCTGCAGTGGCAGCTGAACCCCATGTTCGGCGCAGCTGCCATGAGCTTGAGCTCGGTGTGTGTGGTGTCCAACGCCCTGCGCCTGCGCCGGTTCAAAAGCCGCTTTTTGCCTCAGACGCCGAAGGACTCGGCGGTGGAAGAAAACAATAAAAAGAGAGGAAGAAAAACCATGAAAAAGACCATGATCATTGAGGGTATGATGTGCGGCCACTGCACCGGCCGGGTAGAGCAGGCGCTGCGTGCGCTGGAGGGTGTGGCCCAGGTGGAGATGAGCCTTGAGGGCAAGTCCGCCACCGTTACCATGAGCGCGCAGATGTCCGACCAGGTGCTCACTGACACCGTGACCCAGGCAGGCTATCAGGTGGTGTCCATCCATGAAGGCTGACCGTGAGCAGGTGCTGCGCCTGCTGAAAACCGCCCGGGGACAGATGGACGGCATTTTGAAGATGGTGGAGGAGGACCGTTACTGTCTGGATGTGTCCAACCAGCTGATGGCCACCCAATCCATTTTGAAAAAGGCCAACCGTCAGGTGCTGCGCGCCCACATGGATTGCTGCGTGCGTCAGGCCATGGAGTCGGGCGATCCCGACGGCAAGCTGGACGAGCTGTCCGCCCTGCTGGACAAGCTGACCGATTAAACAGGAAAACACATAGACCACCCCGTTTCGGCCATACTAAGGCGGAAAAGGGGTGGTCTTTTGCGTTCCCGATGGAAATACGCGCTGGCCGGTGCGCTGGCCGGGGTGGCCAACGGCTTTTTCGGTGGGGGCGGTGGATCGGTACTCGGTCCTGCCCTGACTCGGCTGTGCGGCATGGAGCAGCGGCGCGCCTTTGCCACCTCGGTGGCGGTCATTCTGCCCCTGTGTGTGCTGTCGGTGATCATTTACTTTGCCCGGGGCGCGCTGGTGCTGTCCCAGGCCATGCCCTATGTGCTGGGCGGCGCGGTGGGCGGACTTCTGGGCGGCAAGCTGTTCCGGGGCGTGAAGGTGGAATGGCTGCGCCGGGGCTTTGGTCTGCTGCTGGTCTACGGCGGCGTGAGGTATCTTGTATGAGCGGTTGGCTGTGTGCCTTCGCGGCCGGTGTGGCCACGGGGGTGCTGTCCGGCTTCGGGGTGGGGGGCGGCACGCTGCTGCTGGTGTATATGACGCTGCTGGCCGGGGTGGAGCAGCAGGCGGCACAGGGGATCAATCTGCTGTACTTTCTTCCGGCCGGGCTGCTGGCCCTGCCAGCCCATCGGAAAAACGGCTATATTGAAACCGCGGCTCTCCTGCCGGCCATCGCGTCGGGGCTGGTGTGCGCCGGAGTTGCCGCGTGGCTGGCCACCGCGGTGGACACCGCTCTGCTGCGCCGGTACTTTGGCATATTTCTCATTTTTGTGGGGCTGTGGGAGCTGCTGGGAAAAGGAAAACGGACAGGCCGCTGACGCAGCCTGTCCGCACATAACGCGGTACAGGAAAATCTTGCTCTCGCCCCGGCGCGCGTAGACCTCCTCCAGCTCATGCTGGTGGTAGAGGTAGCCGGCATCGTCGTAGTACTTGGCGCCCTTGGGGCAGCGCTTGACGCAGGCGCAGCACTTGATGCAGATGCCCGTCACGCTGGACACATCCTTGGGGTCGATGGAACCCATGGTGCAGATGCGCGCGCACAGGCCGCAGTTGATGCACTTGTCCGGGTCGGTCTTGGGCTTGACCTTGAGAATGTTGATGGGGGTGCCGTTGCGATCCCGGGGGGTGTAGTAGGGGCGGATGGGATCCTCGCCCTCCACGGGGGCAGGGGTGGTGTAAGTACCGGCGGCGGCCGCCTGTGCAGCCTTGACACCAAGTTGACGGGCAAGGGTCATATCCTCCTCGTCCGGACGGTTCGCGCCCAGCGTGCGGGAGAAGGAATGTTCTCCCACAAAGGCGCCGCCGGCGATGGTGGTAAAGCCGTTTTGCTCGAGTATGTTGCGAAGCTCCATCAGCCCGTCGTCAAAATTGCGGTTGCCGTAGGTGACCACAGGGACGGCCAGTGCGCCGTTGCCCACGGGCTTGCCTGTCAGATAGGGCAGCAGCACATTGGGCACGCGTCCGGCGTACACCGGTGTGCCAAATACCACCAGATCGGTGGGGGAAAAGACCAGCGCCTCCTCCCGGGCGGCAGGCAGGCTGAAATCATACTCGCCGTATTCGCAGCCCAGCGTGTCCCGGGCGGCCTCAGCCACGGCACAGACCGTTTTCTTTGTGTTTCCGGTGCCGGTGAAGTACACGGCCCAGACCTTGGTGATCGTATTCATTCGTTTTCCTCCCAAATCGGTTTTGTGCGCTCAGCCGCGGATACGCCGGAAATCCAGATAGCCCTCCAGAATCAGGGCGGCGGCCACCGCGTCCACAGTTTTTTTGCGCTTTTTCGCGTTTTTGCCGGCGTCAAACAGGATGCGGTGGGCGTCCACGGTGGTGCGCCGCTCGTCCCACAGCACCGGTTCCAGCCCGGTGATCTGTGCCACCTGCGCGGCAAAGTCCCGGTACAGCTGTGCCCGGGGGCCCTCGGTGCCGTCCATATTCCGGGGAAAGCCCATCACCAGCTGTTCTACCCGATGCTCACGCACCAACCGGGCCAGCTCCTCCAGCACCACCTCGGCCTTGCGGCTGTGGATGGTGGTGGTGGTGCCGGCCAGAAAGCCGGTGGGGTCGGAGATGGCGACTCCGGTGTGTGCATCGCCGTAATCGATGGCCATGACGATCATGGCTGCACCTCCCTTGCACAAGTTTTCTCCATTATAGCCCTTCGCGCGGCCCGGTGCAAGGGGGATTTGAAACAGAGAATTTCCCTGTTGCAAAACTCGGCGTTTTCTGCTAAAATACCAAATAGTGGTTTACTGCGGCGGAACCTGCCCGGTTGGGCAGGGGAGTACAGTATCTTGTACGCGGCAGATTTGCCGCCGCTACATTTGGAAACAAGGGGATCTGACAATGAACGAACGGAAAAAGGCTGCCCAGCGGCAGCAGGAGGACATTGCGCTCAACCGTGCCATGCTGTGGTTTGGTGCGGCCATGGTGCTGGAGCTGCTGCTCCTGCTGGTCAATAAATATTTCGTCAACTTCCCCATGGATATGGTGGGCGTGGCGCTGGTGCTGGAAAAGGTACTGATAGCCGCAGCTGTCCTGGGTGTTTTGGGCGGCGCAGCTTGTGCCGTGCTGGCGTGGAAAAAGCTGGGTGCCGGGCAGGCCAGCCCCTTCCGCACCGTTCTGTGCGCGGTCTGGCTGCTGGCGCTGGGGATCAGCGCAGGGCTGGTGGTGCGCTTTGGACAAAGCGCCATGCAGGTGCTGTATGTTCTGGTGCCTGCCGGTGCGGTGCTGGCGCTGGTGTACTACCTGTATCAGAAGGAATTCTTCTTCTCCGCCTGTGGGATCGGCGTGGGTCTGCTGGGGCTGTGGCTGGTGCGTAAGAACTCCGGAAGACACGATGTGCTGGTCAGTCTGTATATGATCCTCGGTGTGCTGTTCCTGCTGGGTCTGGTGCTGCTGATGTTCAAGCTGAAAAAGGCGGACGGCGTGCTTACTGTGAAGGGTAGAGCGCTGGCGCTGCTGACCAAGCAGAGCAACTTCCTGCTGGTGGTGGTCTCTTCTCTGGTCAGTCTGGCGGCCATGATCGCCGGCCTGCTGCTGGGCGGCACAGCTGCTTTCTACCTGCTGTTTGTCCTGCTGGCATGGCTGTTCCTGCTGCTGGTGTACTACACCGTGCGGCTGATGTAATTGAATGTGAAAAACGGTGCGCTCCGATTTTCGGAGCGCACCGTTTTTTGTATGTTGCAGAAAGAAAACGGGACATCCGATCGGATGTCCCGTTGGTGCGCGAGGTGGGAGGCCGATTTCATCGGCATTAACGCGCCCTAAGGCGCTGATGCGCTAAGGGCGCGGATATCGAACCGGGTTCGCCTCCCACAAATCAAAAAAACACGGCTGTCCAAACGGACAACCGTGTTTGGTGCGCGAGGTGGGAGTCGAACCCACACGCCCTTGCGAGCACTGGCACCTGAAGCCAGCGAGTCTACCAATTCCACCACTCGCGCATTTGGTAGTGGAGTGCGCTGTTGCTCAACGCAAGATGTATATTACCACAGCCGACCCCGGATGTCAACCGCTTTTTTACGAAAATTCGAAAAATTTTTCAAAGCCGTCTAACGGCTGAAAAATCAGTCCCCACAGCGCTTTCGCGCTGTGGGGACTGCACAAAAAACGGGGAGGGATCAGCCCACAAAGGCGGCCAGCTTCTCCGTGTCCAGACCGTCGCGGCTGAGCAGGAACCCGGCCAGCTCCCGGGCGATGGTCAGCACGCCGCCGGCAACATCCGACTCGATGTTCAGGGGCAGCAGGGGATCGTGCAGGGACAGGCGCAGCAGGAACCAGCCGTTGCCGTGTGCCTGGTCCAGATTGACGCGCACACCCTCGTAGTTGTTGGGGGCGATGGACCAGCCGGGCTGCTGCTGGGCGTAGGCCAGCAGGTCGTCCAGCACGCTCTGGCCGTAGGTCTTGAAGTCCTCGGGGATGATGTTCAGGCGGAATTCGCGGCTCTCGGCAGGCTCGGCCAGCTCCTCAATGAGGGACTCCAGCGTGTAGCCTTCCTTCTTGCCCCGGGCCAGCTCGATGAGCAGCTTGGTGACCAGATAGGCGCCGTCGTCCAGGAAGTAGTTCTCCTTCAGCGCGCCGTGGCCGGAGGTCTCGATGGCCAGCTGGCTGTCCTGACCCTGGGCGTTGAGGCGGATGGACTCGTTGATCACATTGCGGTAGCCGCGCTTGAAGCGGTGATGCACGCCGCCGCGCTTGGCGATGAAGGCGGCAAGACCGGTGGAGGTGATGGAGTCGGTGACGATGGTGGTGCCGGGATGCTCCCGCAGCAGGATGGCGGCCAGCATGGCGATGATGCGGTTGCGGTTAAGCTCGCTGCCGTCGGACAGCACGGCGCCGGCGCGATCCACATCGGTGTCGAAGATAATGCCCAGATCCGCCTTCTGTGCGGCCACGGCGGACATGATGGCCTTCATGGCCTCGCCGTCCTCGGGGTTGGGGATGTGGTTGGGGAAGGAGCCGTCCGGCTCAAGGAACTGGCTGCCGGTGGTGTCCGCGCCCAGGGGCTGCAGCACCTTTTCCACATAGAAGCCGCCTGCGCCGTTGCCGGCGTCCACCACGACTTTGAAGCCGTCCAGCGGCGTCTTTTCACCGGTGGCGGAGCGCACCTTCTCCACCAGAATGGCGGCGTAGTCGTCCATAAACGCGCCGGCGGTCACCCCGGCAGGAGCAAGACCGGTGGTCTCATTGCCGGCGGCGTAGTCCAGAATGGCGGCGATGTCCTGCTTCTCCAGACCGCCGTCCTTGATAAAGAACTTAAAGCCGTTGCGGTTGAAGGGCAGGTGGCTGGCGGTGATCATGACGGAGGCGTCGTAGGGCTTGTCCCCGGTGACAGTGCTCATGAACATGGCAGGGGTGGAAGCCATGGCGATGTCGGTGACCTGGATGCCCTGAGCGGCCATCGCTTCACAGATCCAGCCGGCCAGCGTGGGGCCGGACAGGCGGGAGTCCCGACCCACGCACACGCGCAGCTCGTCCTTGCCCAGCCGCTCGCGCAGCCACAGGGCAAAGCCCCGGCCGATGTCGCGGCAGGCCTGCTCGGTCAGGTTGATATGCTGACCCTCAATGCCCTCCAGAGCGACGCCGCGAATGTCGCTTCCGTTTTGCAGCTTTTTGTAATCCATATATATTTCCCCTTTGATAAAAGTAGTCGGATAGCCGATACCATATCATACCACCAAACGGCAGAAAACGCAACACAAGCCGCATTTTGTCCGATTTTCTTTGGTTCAAGTTTCAAGGCTGTCTCCAAGCGTTGATAGAAATGGAAAAATGTGATAAAATAAGCGCAATAAAGCGAAAGTGCAGGCGGATAAGAGATGAAGAAAGTGATCGTGATCGGCTGCCCGGGGAGCGGGAAAAGTACATTTTCCAAAGCACTGCACCAAATCACAGGCATTCCGCTGTTTCATCTGGACATGATGTTCTGGAACGCGGACAAAACGAGCATTGAAAAATCCGTTTTTCTCGAGCGGCTATCAAAAACCCTTCAAACCGGCGAGTGGATCGTGGACGGCAATTATGCTTCCACAATGGAGTTGAGAATACAGGCCTGTGATACAGTCATTTTCCTGGACTATCCGTTGGAGGTTTGTCTGAACGGGATCGAGCAGAGAAAGGGAAAAGTCCGGAGCGATATGCCGTGGGTAGAACCCGACCATGATGACCCGGAGTTCGTTGCCTTTATCAGGAATTATCATTCCCAAAGCAGGCCGCAGGTGATGGAACTGTTGAACCGGTATTCGCACAAGAACATTCATGTTTTTTCCACACGCGCTCAGGCAGAAGAGTTTTTAACGCAGCTGGGGCGATAATTGGAGAAAAAACATATTTTGGGATGACATTTGTTCGCAATATGATATAATTATGATACTGCAAGAAAAAACCGTCCCACCGGTGGGATGTGAGGAGGAACTACTATGGATTACAAGCAGGTGCTGGAGCAGGCCAGAGGGTGCGTTGGCCCCTACTGCAAGGCGTGCCCCGT
>JAGBTC010000278.1 GCA_017631545.1 Oscillospiraceae bacterium | reverse complement strand
GAGAACGACATTGTCGCGCTCCGGAGTTTTTCTTGACAGAGCCGGCTAACCGCCGTATAATCGGGCATCATAGCACCCCACGAAAGGAAGTCTGCCTATGAATATTCTCGCCATCGGCAACAGCTTTACCGTCGACGCCAACCGCTACCTGTATGAGATCGCCCGTAAAGACGGAGTGGAGATCAATGTAGCCACCCTGTACATCAGCGGCTGCACGCTGGATATGCACTTTCGCAATATGCTCTCGGAAAAGCCGGCCTATGCCCTTTACTACAACGGACTGAATACCAAGTTTGATGTGTCCATCAAAGAGGCACTGCTCAATCGCGCGTGGGATATCGTCACCATCCAGCAGGGCAGTCATATGAGCTTCTGCGCAGACAGCTACCACCCCTACGGGGAAGAGCTGGTCAGCTATGTGCGTAAAATGGCACCCAAGGCCAAGATCATCGTCCATCAGACCTGGGCCTACGAGCAGGACAGCAAAAAGCTGCTCGGCGTGGGCTATACCGATCATAAGGATATGTTTGCCGACCTGCAGGCGGCCTATCAGATGCTGTGCCGGCGCGTGGATGCCGTGGGTATCATTCCCTCCGGTCAGCTGTTCCAGCAGCTGCTGGCCAACGGTTTTGAAACGGTGCATCGGGACACCTACCACGCCACCCGCGGAGCGGGTCGCTATGCGCTGGGTCTGTTGTGGTATCGGATGCTCACCGGCGCGGATGTGACGGGCAATTCCTTCTGCGACTTTGACGAGGAGGTCACCGCCCAGCAGATGCAGACCATCAAAACGCTGGTGCAGGCGTTCCGCCCCCTGGATATGAAGTAAAAAACAACGGCAGCCGAGGTCACTCGGCTGCCGTTTTCTTTTTGTCCAGCAAAATACACACCGCGCACAGCGCAACGATGAGCAGAAGAATGAACAGGGCGCAGTTGCGGAAAAACTCCTGGGGCAGAATGCGAATGACCGCATCAAAACGAGGGTCGAAAAGCCAGTTGTCCTTGCCCGGGAAGAACAGCAGATGGAACACAACAAAGGCCCGGTCAAAGTCCGACGCGGCCAGCCCGCCCACACACAGGATCGCCGCACCCAGCCCGGTGCTGCCCCAAAACAGGAAGCCCCGTTTTCGGAAGCGGCAGGGGCGTATGCGCACCAGCGGACGCAGCAGCGTCCAGCCCAGCAGGGCAAGGCCGGCCAGGGCGGCCGCCCACAGATCCAGCAGGAACAGTTGTCGCACATCGGTAAAATGCGCCCGTCCTGCCTGCGTGAAAGCCAGCCCGCCTGCGGAAAACACCTCGGTGCGCCCGGTGCAGTAATCCAGCACCTGATCATAGGCGGTGATGATCTGCGCCCGGGTCAGACCGGTGGTTTCTTCCAGACGCAGCGCAGTGATGTGGGCGTAGTAGAACGGGCGCAGCAGGATGGGTGCAGCGATGGCGGCGGTGAGGATAAACAGGGCGGTGGCCACTGCGAGAACGATGCAAAGAAGCTTGCTTTGTTTCATGGTATCACGCTTTCTGTTCGTTGTTTGATACTGTGATTTTACCACAGCCAAGCCGACCAATTCAACCCAAGCCCCATTCTTTGCTTGACAAAGCGTGAAAACTGCCCTATACTATTCCCCGTAAAAAGGCTTGGATGGGAAGCAGTACGCCCCCTCTTGAAGTGCAGAGAGCCGCCGGACGGTGCAAGGCGGACTTCAATGGCGCGGAAGTCGTCCCGGAGCTTCGTTTCCGAACACAGTAAGAAACGGCGGATCCTCCCGTTACCGAGGCAACGAGTGTCCCTTGTAAGAAGGGAAATTCAGGTGGTACCGCGGACTTTTGGTAGCAATCCCCGTACAGTCGGTTCACAGTGATAAAACGGCCTATCTCGCCGCATACGTCACCAAAATCCTCGGCAATACACAAAGTATTGCGCTGTGGTTTTGGCATTGTCTGCGACGCGCTATCCTCGTTTTCTCATCCGTTCCCGACTGTCCGACGATCGCTTGTGTTCGCCCTGAGCAAATTGCTCGGGGCGATTTTTTGTGCCCCGAAAAGGAGTGTATTGACCAAATGAAAGAACTGCCCAAGGTTTATGAACCCCAGGAAGTGGAATCCCGCATCTACGAGCAGTGGGAGAAGAACGG
>JAGBTC010000030.1 GCA_017631545.1 Oscillospiraceae bacterium | reverse complement strand
TCCCCTGGCCCTGCCGCTGGAGACCGTAATGCTTTCCCTGATCACCAACGATATGTTCGGTGATGCCTCCTTCAACAAAGTGCTGGGCATTATCACGGCGGTGAATTACGCAGGCTTTGCCGTTTGCTCGCCGCTGGTCAATCTGTGCTATGACATGTTTGGCACCTATGTTCCCATCCTGTACGCTTTTGCCGTGATGATGGCTGTGGTCGGAATCGTCATCCAGCTGGCCATCTCCTCCTCGCACCGGCTGCGCTGCACCGTGTGCCAGGCATAATCAAATATATCTGCGCGGGAGTCATTTCTCAGGAATGACTCCCGCGTTTTTGTGTGGGTGACGGAAAAAATGGGTATAGTTGCATAGAAAACAATGCGTGAGGTGTAACTATGACCGACAGCCAATTTACCTCCTGCGCCCTGGGTGTGCTGCGCCTTGCCCAGCATGGCGCAGCCGAGCTTGGACACAGCTATGTGGGCAGCGAGCATCTGCTGCTGGGTCTTTCCGCACAGACGGACACCACCGCCGGCCGGCTGCTCCATGCCCACGGACTGACCCCTTCTGTACTCAAGCAGGCGCTGGCCGGCTGCTTTGGTACGGGCCGGGTGGGCAGCCTGCCTGCCCAGGGGCTGACTCCCCACTGCAGACGGATCATTCGTCTGGCCGCCGAGCAAGCTCAACGCGCCGGTGCAAGCGCCATCACCCCGGAACAGCTGCTGCTGGCCATTGCTCAACAAAGCACCGGCGGCGCGGCCCGGGTGCTGCTCAGCCGGCAGATCGACCCGCCTGCCCTGTATCAAAGTGTGTGTGCCGCCATGGGCTCCGGTGAGCCGCCCATCATTCGCCGCAGCCGGGAGCCGGAACGCTCCACCGGGCCGGAGACCCGCCTTTTGGACCAGTGCGCCCGGGATCTGACCCGTCTGGCCGGGCAGAGCCGACTTGACCCGGTGATTGGCCGCGAGGCAGAGCTGGAACGAATGATCCGCATCCTGTCCCGACGCACCAAGAACAATCCTGCCCTCATCGGCGACCCCGGGGTGGGCAAGACTGCGCTGGCCGAAGCGCTGGCGCTGGCCATCTCTCAGGGCCGCGTGCCCGAGCATCTGCGCCGAAAGCGGGTGTGTGCACTGGATCTGTCCGCCATGGTGGCCGGCACGAAGTACCGGGGCGAATTTGAGGAAAAGATTCGCAAGGTGCTGGACGAGGTAAGGCGGGCAGGCAATGTGATCCTGTTTCTGGACGAGCTGCACACCATCGTGGGCGCAGGCAGCGCCGAGGGCGCCATCGACGCGGCCAACATTCTCAAGCCCGCCCTGGGCCGGGGCGAGCTGCAGGTCATCGGCGCCACCACCCAGGAGGAGTACCGCCGCTATATCGAAAAGGATGCCGCGCTGGAGCGCCGCTTCCAGCCCATCCCCCTGCACGAACCGGATCGGGACACTGCCCTTGCCATCCTGCGCGGGCTAAAGCCCCGGTACGAACGCCACCACCGCCTGGCCATCACCGACGAGGCCGTAACGGCGGCGGTGGATCTTTCCATGCGATACCTGCCCCAACGCTTTCTCCCCGACAAGGCCATCGACCTGATGGACGAGGCCGCCGCCCGGGTGCGGCTAGACCGCGGTGCGCTGCCCGCCCATCTGCAGGCGCTGGAGCGCCGGGCAGAGGATGCAGCGCAGGAAAAAAATGCCGCCATTCAGCATCAGGACTTTGAACGGGCGGCCATGCTCCGGGACGCGGAACGGGACTTCCGCCGGGAACTGGAGGGGCAGACCCGTCAATGGCAGGACAGCAAGCCACCCCGGCAGGTAACGGCACAGGATGTGCGCGCGGTACTCACCGGCTGGACGGGGATCCCGCTGACCGAGTTGTCCTGTGCCGAGCAGCAGCGGCTGGCCGAGCTGGAGCAAACCCTGCACCGTTCGCTGGCCGGGCAGGACGCCGCCGTACACGCAGTTGCCAAGGCCGTTCGCCGGGGACGGCTGGGACTGAAGGATCCCGCCCGCCCGGTGGGCTGCTTTTTATTCCTCGGCCCCAGCGGCGTGGGCAAGACCCAGCTGTGCCGCACGCTGGCCAAGGCGCTGTTTGGCAGCGAGGAGGCGCTGATCCGCTTTGATATGTCGGAGTATATGGAGGCGCACACGGTCTCCCGTCTCATCGGCTCGCCTCCGGGCTATGTGGGACACGAGGAGGGCGGACAACTCACCGAACGGGTGCGCCGCGCCCCGTGGTCGGTGGTGCTGCTGGACGAGATTGAAAAGGCGCACCCGGACATCTGGAGTCTGCTGTTACAGATCATGGACGAGGGGACGCTCACCGACGCCCTGGGGCGCAAAACCGACTTTCGCAACACGGTGCTGGTCATGACCTCCAATCTGGGCGCGCAGCACTTCCGCACCGCCGGACAGCTGGGCTTCGCCCCGGCTCAGCGCAGCCAGCAGGAGGCGGCGGTGGAGCAGGCGGTGCTGTCCGATGCCCGTAAGACCTTTCGCCCGGAATTTTGGGGACGGCTGGACGGCACGCCGGTGTTCCACCCTCTGGAGGAACCGGAACGCATACAGGTGGCTCGACTGCTCCTGGGCAACACCCGCGCCCGTTTAGAGCAGGCCGGCATCGGCCTGCAAATCAGCGAGCAGGCGCTGGCCTGCCTAGCCCGGTCTGGAAATGACCGCCTGCACGGGGCACGCCCCCTGCGTCGGGCCATCACCGATCAAATCGAGGATCCCGCCGCCGACCTGATGCTGTCGGGTAGCCTCACCGCGGGAAAGACCCTGTGCGTGGAAACGGCCGGGGACAAATTGAAGCTGACGGCGCAGTGAGCCGTTGTTCTTTTCGACCGATGAGGATACCCTAATTCCCCTCACCGGTTGGAAATCCTTTGCGTCTGTGCTATAATGGACTCACCCTCGCTCCATTGGAGGAATGTACTATGTCTGACTCGCGTTCCAGCGGCATCCTTATGGCCGTATCTTCTCTGCCCGGCCCTTACGGCATCGGCTCGTTGGGGGCAGGCGCATATGCCTTCGTGGACTTTCTGGCCCGCGCCGGACAGCGCTATTGGCAGATCCTCCCCCTCGTCCCGCCCGGGGACGGGGCATCCCCCTATATGTCCCCCTCCGCCTTTGCCGGCAACCCGTGGTTTATCGATCTTGATCAGCTGGTGGAGGAGGGGCTGCTCACCCGGCAGGAGGCAGATACCGCCCGCTGGAACTCCCCTGACCGGGTAGACTACGGCTGGCTGGCGCGCACCCGGATGCCCCTGCTGCGCCGGGCATGGGAGCGCAGCCGCACGCTCCCCTCCCCTGCGGACGCGCCCCAACTGGATTGGCTGGAGGACTATGCCGCCTTTGCCGCGTTGCACGAGCAGCTGGGCAGCGGCTGGCAGCGCTGGGGAGCGGACGCGGTGCCTGACCCGGAGCGAATGGACTTTCACCGTTTTGTGCAGACCGCCTTTTACCGTCAGTGGTTTGCCCTGAAGAAATATGCCAATGCAAAGAGCGTACGCATCATGGGGGACATCCCCATCTATCTGTCCGCCGACAGCGTTGAGATGTGGAAACAGCCCGAGCTGTTTCAGCTGGACGGAGACGGCCGCCTCAAGGCGGTGGCCGGCGTGCCCCCCGACGCCTTTTCCGAGGACGGACAGCTGTGGGGCAACCCCCTGTACGACTGGCAGGGCAACCGGGAGGGCGTATTCGCCTTTTGGCGCAGGCGCATGAATTGGTGCGCCCGGCTGTACGACGCGGTGCGTATCGACCACTTCCGCGCCTTCCACACCTACTGGTCCGTCCCGCTGGGCGCAGCGAGCGCCAAACAGGGACGCTGGCTCCCCGGCCCGGGTATGGAGCTGCTGGACGCGCTGCGCCAGGCGCAGCCGCAGCTGGAGCTGATTGCAGAGGATCTGGGCGATTTGGATGAGCAGGCGCTGGCCTTTGTACGCGGCAGCGGTATCCCGGGCATGAAGGTGATGATCTTCGCCTTTGACCCCCACACCGAAAGCGCCTATCTGCCCCACAACTGCCACGGAGACTGCGTGGTTTACACGGGGACGCATGATACCCCCACCTTTGTCCAGTGGCTCAACGAGGCAGAGCCGGAACAGGCCGCCTACGCCCGGGACTATCTGCGCCTGCGCGCGGAGGAGGGACTGGGCTGGGGTGTCATCGCCGGGGCGTGGGCCACCGCCGCGCGTCTTGCCATCGCCCCCATGCAGGATGTGCTGGGGCTGGGTGCGGACGCGCGCATGAACGCGCCGGGCACTATGGGCGATCACAACTGGTCCTGGCGCGTGCGCGCCGAGGCGCTCAATGACCATGTCGCCCAACGCCTGCGCCACCTCAATCATCTGTACCGCCGATAAACAACAACAGGCCGTTGGCTATGCCAACGGCCTGTTGTTTCCGTTCTTCCGCCGTATTTAAGCAAATGTTCTGACGATCAACACTATGATCAAAATCCATATAAAAACAATCGGAAGGGCATACTGCCATTTCTTCGGTTTTCCACCGTCCCACATACCTTCTGCTTGTTCGCGTTTTTGCGCCAAAATCTCTTTGGGTAGAAATCGAACGGTCAACGCCACCAACAATGGCAACAAAATCACATCATCCAAATACCCAAACACGGGTATGAAATCCGGGATCAAATCAATGGGTGACAATGCATAAGCCACCGCAACCGCTGCAAACAGCTTTGCAAGCAACGGCGTATCTTTATCCTTCAGCGCCAAAACCAAGGCCGGTATGTCTGTTTTTAATCTTTTTGCGCTCGCCTTCAGGTCCATCCTATTTCACCATCAAATTCTTAATTATCGGTGCGTTCACTGTATCATATTTTTGCATTCTTATCAACATCAGAAGTAAATCCGCACTTGCCAAACGTGCCGTCTTGGTGTATAATACTTTTCGCACGCCGGTGTGATGGAATTGGTAGACGTGACGGACTCAAAATCCGTTGGTGGCGACATCGTGTGGGTTCGAGTCCCACCACCGGCACCAAAACCCCCATGACCCATTTGGGTCATGGGGGTTTTTTCTGTGAGACGAGAATCCGGGTTCGATTTAGTGCCCCTTGACAGCTTTGCTGGCTTAGGGGCACTAAATGCATGGGAGCGAAGCGAGTCGTAGTCCCACCACCGGCACCGCGTCGCTGCGGACGACATATCGTTCGCAGCGACTTTTTTGCAAAAGTCACTTCTCACTCATTCTGTCGCAGCTCCTTTCCAAATCACAACCACTTCGTTGGGTTGTGATTTGGTTTTTGATGCCTTCTACGAGAAGCGGCCGAACGAGACCATTACCAAGGATCACCTCTGATATAAAAATGCCGTCCCAAATGGTGAAGTAGTCAATAGTTAGTAGACACAAAATATCCTAAGCCACCAGTTCTGTTCTGAACAGGACTGGTGGTTTTCCTTTAAGCTTACGAACCGGGCGTTCATTGTTGAAATAATAGACAGCGTGTTCGATGGTCGTTC
>JAGBTC010000277.1 GCA_017631545.1 Oscillospiraceae bacterium | reverse complement strand
TCGAACCCGTGTTGCCGCCGTGAAAGGGCGGAGTCTTAACCGCTTGACCACCGGGCCGTCAAATTACATTTATTAAAAACCGAGCGAATGCTCGGTTTTTAATAAATTATGGTAGCGGCACCTGGATTCGAACCGGGGACAACTCGGGTATGAACCGAGTGCTCTAGCCAACTGAGCTATGCCGCCAAATGAACCCCGCTCGAACAGGGCAAGTGATAGTATAGCCGATTCCGAGGCGAATGTCAACAAGAAAATTGAAAGTTTTGCAAGAAAATTTTCAGGGCAGACACCGCAAGGTGTCTGCCCTGAAAGCAGATTACTTGAAGTACTCCGCGCCGGACTCGAACAGGGGCTGGTGCTTGTTGCCGGGGATATTCACGCCGACAAACTCGCCGCGGCGCTCCAGATGGCCCATCTTGCCGAACACGCGGCCGTCGGGGGAGAAGATACCCTCGATGGCGGCCACGGAGCCGTTGGGGTTATGGGCGATGTCCATGGTGGGGTTGCCCGCGTGATCCACATACTGGGTGGCCACCTGGCCGCCCGCGATCAGGCGGTCGATGACCGCCTGGGGACCGACGAAGCGGCCCTCGCCGTGGGAGATGGGAATGGTGTGCAGGTCGCCCACATTGCTCTTGAGCATCCAGGGAGACTGGACGCTGGCCACCCGGGTGGTGACATAGCGGGACTGGTGGCGGCCGATGAGGTTGTAGGTCAGGGTGGGGCAATTCTCGTCCATGGGGCAGATCTCACCGTAGGGGACAAGACCCAGCTTGACCAGCGCCTGGAAGCCGTTGCAGATGCCCAGCATCAGGCCGTCCCGGTTCTTGAGCAGATCCATGATGGCGTCGGTGAGGGCGGGGGAGCGCAGGAAGGAGGCGATGAACTTGCCCGAACCCTCCGGCTCGTCGCCGCCGGAGAAGCCGCCGGGGAGCACCACCATCTGCGCGGAACGGATGGCCTGCTCCAGCGCCTTGGCGGACTGGGACAGGAAATCGGTGGTCAGGTTGCGGATGACCACGATCTCCGGGTCGATGCCGGCCCGCTTACAGGCCTGGGCGGTGTCAAATTCGCAGTTGGTGCCGGGGAAGACGGGGATGACCGCCTTGGGACGGGCGATCTTGTTCTTGCAGACAATGGGGGCGCGCTTGTCGCAGGTGACGGCGCTCACGGCCTCGGTGGTGCCGGCGCGGGTGGCGTACACCTTTTCCAGCACGCCCTCGTTGAGAGCCAGCAGCTCGTCAATGGACACAGCCTCGCCGGGCAGAGCCACGAAGGGCGCCTCGGTGGTCTCGCCCAGACGGGTGGCGCAGTCGCAGCTGACTTCCTCGCTCAGCTCGGCCACGATGGCGCCGGGCATGGGGGCGTACCAATCGAGGGTCTCCATACCGGCCTGGAAGCCGATGCGGTTGCCGAAGGACATATTCATCACGGCCTCGGCCGCGCCGTTCTCCACGGCCCAGGCGGCCTTGACCTTGCCGGCTTTGTGCAGGTTGTAGAAGCACTCCCAGGCGGTCTTGCTGTCCTCGGCGGTGAAGAGGTAGACGGGGTGACCGGCCTTCTTGAACTCGGGGGAGAGCACCTCGCCCGCCTTGACGGGGGCGACAGCGAAGGAGATGAGGGTGGGGGGCACATCCATGTCCAGGAAGGAGCCGGACATGGAGTCCTTGCCGCCGATGGCGGCGGCAGACAGCTCCAGCTGGGCATCCAGCGCGCCTAGCAGGGCGGCGAAGGGCTTGCCCCAGCGCGCAGGCTCGGAACGCAGCTTCTCAAAGAACTCCTGGAAGGTCAGGTAGGCCTTGCGGTAGTCACCGCCGGCGGCAACCAGCTTGGCCATGGAGGTATAGACGCTGTCGTGGGCACCGGCGTAGGGATCCACGCTCATGCGGTCGGGGTCGAAGCCCCAGGACATGATGCTGGCCTGATCGGTGGTCTGGCCGGGCAGGACGGGGAGCAGGGCGGCCATGGCCTGGGCAGGGGTGGTCTGGGTCTGTCCGCCGAAGGGCATGAGCACGCTGCCGGCGCCGATGGAGCCGTCAAAGCGCTCGGTCAGGCCGCGGCGGCTGGCGCACTTGAGGCTGGAGGCCAGCTCCTTCAGGTTGGAGAACTGCGCCGCGCTCAGCGCGGTGCGGTCGGCCTCGGCCACGGAAACGGCGGCGTGCTTCACCGCACCGTTGGTGTTCAGGAAGGCACGGGACAGGTCGGCGATCTTCTGACCCTTCCAGTGCATGACCATACGGGGAGACTCGGTGACGGTGGCCACCCGGTAGGCCTCCAGATTTTCCGCCTGAGCGGCGGCGATGAACTTGTCCGCGTCCTCGGCGGCAACCACTACGGCCATGCGCTCCTGAGACTCGGAGATGGCAAGCTCGGTGCCGTCCAGACCGTCGTACTTCTTACGCACGGCGTCCAGCTCGATCTCCAGACCGTCGGCCAGCTCGCCGATGGCAACGGACACGCCGCCGGCGCCAAAGTCGTTGCAGCGCTTAATGAGACGGGTGACATCACCGTTGCGGAACAGACGCTGGATCTTGCGCTCCTCGGGGGCGTTGCCCTTCTGGACTTCAGAGGCCATGGTGGTCAGAGACTTCATATTGTGGCTCTTGGACGAGCCGGTGGCGCCGCCGATGCCGTCACGGCCGGTGCGTCCGCCCAGCAGGACGATCACATCGCCGGGGGCGGGACGCTCACGGCGCACATTCTCCGCAGGGGCTGCGCCCACCACGGCGCCGCATTCCAGACGCTTGGCGATGTAGCCCTCGTGATAGACCTCGGCTACATGGCCGGTGGCCAGACCGATCTGGTTGCCGTAGGAGGAGTAGCCGGCGGCTGCGGTGGTGGCCAGCTTGCGCTGGGGCAGCTTGCCGGGGGTCGTCTGATCAAAGGCCACACGGGGGTCGCCGCCGCCGGTGACGCGCATGGCCTGATGGACATACACGCGGCCGGACAGGGGGTCACGGATGCAGCCGCCGATACAGGTGGCCGCGCCGCCAAAGGGCTCGATCTCCGTGGGGTGGTTGTGGGTCTCGTTCTTGAACATGAGCAGCCAGTCCTGCTGCTTGCCGTCCACGGTGGCAGGGACATGGATGGAGCAGGCGTTGATCTCCTCGCTCTCGTCCAGCTCGGGCAGCAGGCCGCGCTTTTTCAGGGTCTTGGCGCCGATGGTGGCCAGATCCATCAGGGTCTGGGGACGCTTGGCGGCCTTCTCCTCGCCGTACACTTCCACACGGGCGGCCAGATAGCGCTCGTAGGCGGCCTTGATGGTGGGATCGGCAATGTCCACGCAGTCGATGTGGGTGGAGAAGGTGGTGTGGCGGCAGTGGTCGGACCAGTAGGTGTCCACCAGACGCACCTCGGTAATGGTGGGGTCACGCTTCTCCTCGTCCCGGAAGTAGGACTGCAGGAACTTCAGATCGTCCAGATCCATAGCAAGACCCAGCTTGGACAGCAGCTCGGCCAGAGCGGCCTCGTCCATGGCGATGAAGCCGGTGACGGTGGCCACGGAATCGGGGATGTCGTAAGTACGCACCAGGGTGTCGGGCTTGTCCATGGAGGCTTCCCGGCTCTCCACGGGGTTGATGAGGTAGCCGCGGATCTTGTCCATGTCCGCCTCGGACAGCTCACCCTCCAGCAAATAGACCTTGGCGTAGGCAATCAGGGGACGATCCACGCCAGCCATGAGCTGGATGCACTGGGCACAGGAGTCGGCACGCTGGTCAAACTGACCGGGCAGCGCCTCCACCGCCAGCACCTTGTGGGCATAGGCAGGGGTGGGGTAGTTTTCTTCGTACACTGCGTCCACCTGGGGCTCGGAAAAGACGATGTCCTTGGCCTGCTCGTAAATGGCGGGGGCGATCTGGTCGGCGTCGTAGCGGTTCAGGATGACCACGCTTTTCAGGGCGGTGATGCCAAGCTGCTCACGCAGCTGCGCGCACAGACCCTGCGCCTCAACATCAAAACCGGGGCGCTTTTGGGAGTAACAGCGGAAAACGCTCATGTCCATTCCTCCATACATATAATCTGTCTGTTGAATTGTCTTGTTTTAGATATTTTAGAAGCCGGAAAACCAGCTGTAAAATACATTGTCACGGGTGGGGCTCAGTCCGGACAGGACGCCCCATTGGGTGAGTACGCAGCCCCGCTTGAAGCACAGGGGGGCGATGGGTGCCTGGACGCGCAGGTGGGCGCACAGGTCGGCGGCGGCCAGCTGCCGCTCGTCCTCCGGGGCGCTGACAAAGGCGCGCAGCAGACTGCTGCCTGTGGCGCTGTTCCAGCCGCCGTAGTTCAGCCGCCCGTCCGGGGCCAGCAGGGCGCTCAGGTCAAAGTCGGCCGTGAGGGCGCTCTCGCCCAGATACAGGTCAAACTGCCCCGCGTTCAGGGCGGACAAATACTCGCCCCAGCCCAGCGCGCGCACCTGCACCGTGATACCGGCTTTGTCCAGCTGCCGGGCGATGAAGCGGGCGGCGGAGAGTTTGGCGGCGTTGTCCGAGCAGACCACAAGGGAAAGGGTGATCTCACCCAAGCCCAGCTGTTCCAGCGGCCGCAGATCGCCTGACAGGGAGAGGGACAGGGACGAATCGTGCAGGGGGGAGGCCGGGTGGATGGGAAGGGTGGCGGCCCGGGCGTGCCCCGACCACGCCGCAGACACCAGCGTGGAACGGTCAAGGGCGGCGGACACGGCCGCGCGCACTTGGGCATTGTTGAGGGGGCGGCGATTGGTGTTGAAGCCCAGATAGATCAGCGAGGTGGTGTCATACTCCACCGTTTCGTACACGCCGGTGAAGCCGGCGGCAGAGGCGGAGGTGGGGTCGGTGTTCAGCAGGGAAAGAGTCTGCGTGTCAAAGGCCGTTTGCAGCTGCCCCGGCCCGGACAGGGGGAGCAGGTGGATGGAGGGGCAGGGCATGGTCAGCCGCTGCCACCAATCGCTGCGAGCGACCAGCCGTTCGCCGGAGAGAACATAGGGGCCGGTGCCCAGCGGACGATCCCCCTCGCCCAGTACAATGGGAATATCCAGCAGGGCAGGAAGTCCGTAGTTGGGGCGGTTCAGGGTGATGAGCAGCTGTCCGTCCCCGTCGGCCCGGATGGCGGAAATGCAGGAAAACCGGCCGGAATAGGGGCCGGAGCGGGCCAGCGACAGGGAATGGGCCGCGATGGCGGCGGTGAGGGGCGTGCCGTCGGAAAAGGTGACATCGTCCCGGAGGGTGAAAGTCCAGCTCAGCGCGTCGGCGCTGATGGAGTAGTAGCGGCACAGCACCGGGACGGGGGAAAAGGAGGTGTCCAGCCGGAACAGCCCCTCGTACAGCAGGGGGGAGAGGGTGCGGTTGACCCGGTCGTCAGAGAGGATGGGGTGCAGGCTCTGGTCGGGGTAGTAGGGCAGGGTGAGAGAGAGGGATTCCGGGGGCACATCCGGGGTGGATACCGAAGCGTCCGGTGGGGCGGAGGTACTCCCTGTGCCCGGGGCGTCGCCGCAGGCGGTCAGAGACAGGGTAAGGGCGGCGGCCAGTATGAAATTGAGCGCGCGTTTGCCCATAGCTGCCTCCTGTTACATTACATAGTTTATATCAGCTGCAGCATGGAGGCCATGCTGCCCCGCCGCGTGCCCAGCAGGCGGTGCGACCAGTACAGGTCGGTACGGCAGGCGGTGCAGTGGTCGGTGACATGGATATGCTCCTCACGCAGCCCTGCAAGGGACAGGCTGTGGGCACCGATGCCCTTCAAATCCACCAGAAACTTCTCATTGGGGAGGGGGGAGATAAAGGGGGCGATGCCCTGCCCCAGCGCGTCCAGCATGGCGTCGGGCACATCGGCATGGGTCTCAAAGCAGCAGCCGGAGATGCACGGGCCGACGGCGGCCAGAATGTTGTCCCGGCGGCAGCCGTAGTCGGCCACCATTTGCTCCACCGCTTTGGGAGCGATGGACAATGCGGTGCCCCGCCAGCCGGAGTGAACGGCGGCAATGCACCGGCGCACCGGGTCATAGAGCAACACGGGCACGCAATCGGCGGTGAACACCGCAAGACACAGCCCCGGCTCGTCGGTGATGAGCCCGTCACACTCCCACGGGGCGGGGGCGAAGAAGTCCCGGCAAATGTCCTTGGCGGTGACGGGCTGGATGCGGTCAAGGTGTACCTGACGGGTCTTGACCAGCCGGGAAGCGTCCGCGCCGATGGCGGCGGTGAAGCGGCGGAGATTTTCCACCACGCAGGTGGGGTCATCCCCCCGGTTATAGCCCAGATTCAGGCCGGCACAGTCCCCTTGGCTCACACCGCCCAGCCGGGTGGAGAAGCCATGGGCAACGCCGCCGGCGGCGGCAAAGGCGTCGCAGGACAGGTAGGGGACGGGGGTGGCGGTATTCAAGGTGAAGCGCATATGTCCCCCTCCTTGCGGTCTGAACAGATAATTACATCCTATTGTATCGCAAAACTGTCCCGGTGACAAGGGTTTGATTGGAAGAAATACGGGCGTATTTGGGGGAAGAAATGGGCGGAAATGCCAAGAAGGGAGAGGCGATCGTAAAAACGACAGACGCCCCCACTCCGAGGGAGTGGGGGCGCGTTTGGGTCACAGATAGCCGTTTGGCCCGCGGACGGAGGCCTCGCCGGTACGCACGGCCTCCCGGGAGCCGTCGGGCAGCTCCACCAGCAGGCGGAATTCTTCATCAATGTCCACCGCCACGGCATCCCTCCAATCGGTTGGGGTGGTCAGCCGCACCAGACGCCCCAGTGTGAGGCAGTCGGCGCGGTAGCGGCGCAGATAGTTCGCCCGTTGGGCCGGAAAATCGGCGTAGAGCCGGTTCAGCGCGAGAATCAGCGCCCGGGTCAGTTCTTCCAGATCCACCGTCTGCCCCAGCTCCATGGCAAGGGAGGTGGCGCTTTCGCGCAATTCCGGGGGGAAGTCCTCCGGGCGGTGGTTGACATTGATGCCGATGCCTACCACCAGAGCATCGGGACGGCCGTCGGTCAGCAGCAGCTCGGTCAGCACGCCGCACAGTTTCTTTTCATTCAGAATCAGGTCATTGATCCATTTGATTTGGGGGCGCAGGCCGCAGGTGGCCTCTACCGCGTCACACACCGCCACCGCCGTCCATGCGGTGAAGTGAGCCACCGCCTCGGGGGGCAGCTGGGGGCGCAGCAGGGCGGACAGGTACAGGCCGCAGTCCTCCGGGGAGTGGAAGGTGCGTCCGGCGCGGCCTCGGCCGGCGGTTTGCCGGCGGGCGGTGACCACCAGCCCGTCCGGGGCACTTTGGGCAGCAAGACGCTTGATCTCACTGTTGGTGGAATCCACGCTGTCCAGCTGCAGCAGCGTGCTGCCAACCCGGCAGTCGGGGGGGAGAGTGATGGGGGACATAGCGCGCCTCCTTCCGTTAAAGATATCTTGATGATACTACATTTTCACCTGCGCGTCCAGCATATTGTCCGGCCCTGTCCCATACACATGAACTATATGCTCTCAAAGGAAGGAAAGGGTGGCGGACATGGCATTTGAGCAGGAACGGGGACGGGGCGGCGAGCACCGGCTGGTGCTGGAGGATCGGGAGCGGCTGGTGATCGGCGGTGTGGAGGAAGTGGAACGCTTTGATGAGGAGTCCGTCACCCTGCGTACCGGACAGGGGCAGCTGGTGGTGCGCGGGGAGGGACTGCACATTGAGCAGCTGAGCCTGAACGGAGGCGAACTGCATCTGGAGGGTCGGGTGGACAGTCTAAGCTATGAGGATGACGGACCGGAGCGCGCGGGGCTGCTGGCCCGGCTGTTCGGCTGATATGGCGGCGGATGTTTCCGCCCAAGGGTGGGCGCTGGTACAGGCACTGGGGCTGGGGCTGGCGCTGGGCGTACTGTACGACCTGCTGCGAATCCTGCGCGTACGCATTGCCCTCCCACTGCTGGGTGGGGTGCTGGATCTGCTGTTCTGGGTCAGCGCGACGGTGGTGCTGTTCGTCTGGTCGCAGGGAGCGTGGGGCGGACGCATCCGTTTGTACGGGGTGTTCGGCGTGGCGCTGGGGGGCGGACTCTACTTCCGGCTGTTCAGCCGCCACCTGCTCCGGGTGGGCTATTTATTGGCCGATGTGGTGCATTTTTTGCTCGATTTGGCACTTATGCCCATGAGAGGGGTATTTTTCCTGACAAAAAAAATTAAAAATTATGCAAAAAACACCTTTTCTTATGGGCGCAAATGGTATAGAATAAAGACGCTGTCAAAGGAAATGGATGCGGTACACCGGGATCGGCTGAGTCGCATGGACGGAGGTGGAGCGTGTGAAGTTCAAAAAAACCGGTTTTTTGACCAAGCTCGTGCTGCTGGCCCTGTTCATCGTGCTGGCCGTGCGCCTGCTGGATGTGCGCGCGAAGATCGAAAGCGGCGAGCAGGAGCAAAGTCAGCTGTCCCATCAGGTGGCTCAGGTCAAGCAGGAGAACTCCCAGCTGTCCGACGCCATCGAAAACAAAGATGACCCGGCCGTGCTGGAATCGGTGGCCCGGGACAAGGGATACGTCAAGGCGGACGAAAAGCTGTTCGTGGACGTGGCCGGCTGACCATTTCACAGCGTTTACATCACAAGGAGGATTTGTCGGTCGATTATGGAGTTTGGTGAAGGTTCTGTTGTAGAGGGGAAAGTAACAGGTATCACAAAGTTCGGAGCGTTCGT
>JAGBTC010000276.1 GCA_017631545.1 Oscillospiraceae bacterium | reverse complement strand
TCATGGTCTGGACATACAAGAAATAAAGAGAAAGACGGGTGAGGGCGATGTCCTTCGTTCACCTACATCTGCATACGGAATTTTCTCTGCTGGACGGCGCCTGCCGTATCCCGCAGCTGGTCGAGCGCGTCAAGCAGCTTGGACAGACTGCCGTGGCCATCACCGACCACGGCGTGATGTACGGCTCGGTGAATTTTTACCGCGCCTGCAAGGACGCAGGCATCAAGCCCATCATCGGCTGTGAGGTCTATGTTGCGCCCCGCACCCGCTTTGACAAGGTGCATGAGCTGGATTCCGAGGCGCGCCATCTGGTGCTGCTGTGCCGGAACGAGCAGGGTTACCGCAACCTGTCCTACATGGTCTCTGCCGCCTTTACTGAGGGCTTTTATATCAAACCACGGGTGGATATGGAGCTGCTGCGCGCCCACAGTGAAGGGCTGATCGCCTGCTCGGCCTGTCTGGGCGGCGAGATCGCCCGGCGGCTGCTGGCGGAGGATTATGAGGGAGCGAAAAAGCACGCACTGGAGATGCGGGAAATCTTTGGTGAGGACGGTTACTATCTGGAGCTACAGGATCACCGCATTCCCGCCCAGCGACAGGTGAACGCCGGCATTCTGCGCCTGCATGAGGAGACGGGTATCCCCGTCATCGCCACCAACGACGCCCACTATCTTACCCGGGAGGACGCCTACGTTCAGGATGTACTCATGTGCGTTCAGACGGGTAAGACGCTAGACGACCCCGGCCGCATGAAGTTTGAAACGGACGAGTTCTATGTCAAAAGCGAGCAGGAGATGCTGGAGCTGTTTCCCCAGTGTCCCGAGGCCATCGAAAACACCGCCAAGATCGCCGCGCTTTGCAATATGGACTTTGAATTCGGTCATTACCACCTGCCCGCATTCAAATTGCCCGAGGGCTGGGACGATGCCACCGCCTATTTCCGTCATCTGTGCCGCAAAGGGTTTGCGTGGCGTTATCCCAATGGTACAGCGGAAAATCTGAAGCAGTTGGAATACGAGATGGGCGTGATCGAGCAGATGGGCTTTGTGGACTACTTCCTCATCGTGTCCGACTTTATCGGCTACGCCAAGAGGAAGGGAATCCCGGTGGGCCCGGGCCGCGGCTCGGCGGCCGGCTCGATGGTCTCTTACTGCCTGAATATCACCAATATCGACCCGCTCAAGTACAGCCTGTACTTCGAGCGTTTCCTGAATCCCGAGCGCGTGACCATGCCCGATATTGACATCGACTTCTGCATTCGCCGCCGGCAGGACGTGATCGACTATGTTTCCGAGAAATACGGAGCGGATCATGTGGCGCAGATCGTCACTTTCGGTACGCTCAAGGCCAAGGCGGCGCTGCGCGATGTGGGGCGGGTGCTCAGCTTCCCCTATCCCGAGGTGGACGCCATCGCAAAGCTGGTACCCAACCAGCTGAACGTGACGCTGGACGAGGCACTGCAGCTGTCCAAGCCCCTTGCCGAGCGCTATGAAGAGGATGAACGGGTGCGCAGGCTGGTGGACACCGCCCGCAGGTTGGAGGGCATCTCCCGCAACGCGTCCACCCATGCTGCCGGCGTGGTCATCACCAAGCGGCCGGTGTACGAATATGTGCCCCTGGCCACTAACGACGGCCTGGCCGTGACCCAATACACCATGGTCACGCTGGAGGAGCTTGGCCTGTTGAAAATGGACTTTCTCGGCCTGCGTAACCTGACCATTCTGGACGATGCGGTGGAGATGGTGCGTAAAAAACAGCCCGATTTCCGGCTGGAGAATATCCCGGATGATGACGCAGCCACCTATAAGATGCTGTGCGACGGCCGCACCAGCGGCGTGTTCCAGATGGAATCGGCGGGCATGACGGGCGTGTGCGTGGGGCTCAAGCCCAAAAGCGTGGAGGATATCACCGCCATAATTGCCCTGTACCGCCCCGGACCCATGGACTCCATCCCACGCTTTATCGCCTGTGCACAGAACCCCAAACTCATTGCTTACAAGCACCCCCTGCTGGAGCCGATCCT
>JAGBTC010000275.1 GCA_017631545.1 Oscillospiraceae bacterium | reverse complement strand
GGTAAAATTCGTTCGGAAAGGAACGGGAAGAATATGAATGAAATGATTTTGCTCAAGCTGGGCGAGATGGTGCTCAAGGGGCTTAACCGCCGCAGCTTTGAGGACAAGCTGCAGGCCAACCTCCACCGCCGGCTGCACAGCTACGGCCAGTTCCGGGTGTATACCCGGCAGTCCACCACCTATGTGGAGCCCATGAACGAGGACTGCGATGTGTACGGTGCCTTTGAGGCCATCAAAAAGGTGTTCGGCATCGTGGGCGTGTCTCTGGCGCGCCCCTGCGAAAAAGACAAGGACGCCATTTTGAACACCGCCAAGGCGTTTCTGGACGACAAGCTGCGCGCGGCGCGCACCTTCAAGGTGGAGACCAAGCGCGCGGACAAGTCCTTCCCCATGAACTCCATTCAGCTCAGCCAGTATGTGGGCGGCGAGCTGCATGAGGCGTACGATAATCTGGAAGTGGATGTTCACAATCCGGAGCTGACCGTCCATGTGGAGGTGCGGGACTACGCCGCCTATGTCCACGCCGACGCCGAGCCGGGCGCAGGAGGGCTGCCTGTGAGTATCAACGGCCGTGCGGTGTCTTTGCTGTCGGGGGGCATCGACTCCCCCGTGTCCAGCTACATGATCGCCAAGCGCGGCGTGGCGCTGGAGATGGTGCATTTCTTCTCCTACCCCTACACCTCGCCCGAGGCCAAGGACAAGGTGATCGAACTGGCCCGTCTGCTTACTCCCTACTGCGGTCGGCTGACCCTGCATATCGTTCCCTTCACTGCCATTCAGGAAGAACTGCGCCGCTCCTGCCCGGAGGAACTGTTTACCGTGGTCATGCGCCGGTTCATGATGCGTATTGCTCAGGCGGTGGCCAAGCGGTGCGGTGCCAAGGCGCTGGTCACCGGTGAGTGTCTGGGTCAGGTGGCCAGCCAGACCATGGAGGCCATGGCCTGCACCGGCGCGGTGGTGGAGCTGCCCGTGCTGCGCCCGTGCATCGGCATGGACAAGGAGGAGATCGTGCAGATTTCCCGGAAGATCGGCACCTACGACACCTCCATCCTGCCCTATGAGGACTGCTGTACCGTCTTTACCCCCCGACACCCCCGTCTGCGTCCCACCCTGGGGGAGGCGGAGTATGCCGAGGAAAATCTGGACATCGACAAGCTGGTGGACGAGGCCGTGGCCGGCATCGAGCGTATTCAGCTGTGAGGAACGGGTATGATAAAGGTCATTCTATGGGATATTGACGGCACGCTGCTGTCGTTCAAGCTGGCGGAGCGGGCGGCCATTGGCGCCTGCTTTGCCCAATTCGGCCTGGGCGAATTGACCGACGAGATGCTGGCCGAGTATTCCGCCATCAACGCCTCCTACTGGAAGCGGCTGGAGCTGGGCGAGCTGACCAAGCAGCAGGTGCTGCGCGGTCGGTTTGAGGAGTTTTTTGGCCGATACGGGCTGGATACGGGCTGCGTGGACGACTTTAACGCCGCCTATCAGGTGCGCCTGGGGGAGACGGTGGTCTTTAACGACAACGCCGACGCGCTGGTGCGGGAGCTGCGTGGAAAGGTCAAGCAGTACGCCGTCACCAACGGTACGCTGGTGGCGCAGCGCGGCAAGCTGAAAAATTCCGGCCTTGACCAACTGTTGGATGATGTATTCATCTCCGATGTGATTGGGGTGGAAAAGCCGGGAATGGGCTTTTTCGATGCTGTTTTTTCCGCCATCGGTGACTATGAGAAGGACGAGGTGCTCATCGTGGGCGACTCGCTGACCAGCGATATGCAGGGGGGCAACAATGCCGGCATCCTGTGCGGCTGGTACAACCCCGGCGGGGAGTGCGTTCCGGAAGGGCTGCGGGTGGACTATGACATTCGGGACCTGAACGCGGTGAAACTGATTTTGCAATTGGAGGGATAATCATGTCCCATACGGTAGAAATTTTGTCCGTGGGAACGGAACTGCTGCTGGGCAGCATCGCCAATACGGACGCGCAGATGCTTTCGCAGGGACTGAGCGAGCTGGGGCTGAATGTATACTGGCATACCGTGGTGGGGGACAATCCTGCCCGTGCCAAGCAGGCGGTGGAGCTGGCCAAGAGCCGGGCGGACATCATCATCACCACCGGCGGTCTTGGCCCTACCTGCGACGACTTGACCAAAAATGTGCTGGCAGAGGCCTTTGGCAAGCAGCTGGTGTTCCATGAACCGTCGGCCCAGCGCATCCGCAGCTACTTTGAGCGCACCAAACGCCCCATGACGGAAAATAATCTTCAGCAGGCCATGCTGCCCGAGGGGTGTACTGTGCTGGAAAACGACTGGGGCACCGCCCCCGGCTGCGCCTTTGAGGCGGAGGGTGTGCATGTCATCATGCTGCCCGGCCCGCCCAGCGAGTGCCGACCCATGTTCCACTATCGGGCCAAGCCCTACCTGATGGGGCTGTCCGAAGGAGTCATTGCCTCCCACACCCTGAAGCTGTTCGGCATCGGGGAGTCTGCCATGGAGGCCCAGCTGCGCGAGCAGATGAACGAAATGAGCAACCCCACCCTCGCTCCCTACGCCAAGGAGGGGGAATGCGAACTGCGCGTGACCGCCAAGGCGGAAAATGACGAGCAGGCGCAGAAGCTGCTCAAGCCCACCGTGGAACAGGTCAAGCAGCTGTTTGGCAGCAAGGTGTACGGGGTGGATGTGTCCTCGTTGGAGGAGGTGGTCTCCCACCTGCTGGCCGAGAAGGGGCTGACGCTGGGCGCGGCGGAGAGCATCACCGGCGGCCTGATCTCCAAGCGTATGACCGACCTGCCCGGGGCGTCCCGGGTGTTCAAGGGCGGCATCGTGTCCTATACCGATGAGGTCAAGACCGGGCTGCTGGGGATTTCGGAGCAGATGCTGGCTGAGCACGGCGCGGTGTCCGCGCCTGTGGCGCAGGCCATGGCCAAGGGCGCGCGCCGGGTGCTGGGGGCAGACATCGCCCTTGCCGCCACCGGTGTGGCCGGCCCGGATAAGGATGACCGGGGCAACGAGGTGGGCACGGTGTTCGTTTCCATCGCCACCGGGGAGGGCAGCTATGTGCGCGCGCTGAATCTGGGCAACCGTCCCATGCGGGGGCGGCTGCGTACCCAGACGGCCCACCACGCCTTTGACCTTGCCCGGCGCTATTTGAGCGGCTTGCCCTACGAGGGCTGATCGTTCGGCGGACGGGGAGTTCCCCTGTCCTGCCTCGATCGGAGAAAACCACAGGGAGGTGGAGCGGCTTGTCCGAGGTCAAAAAGGATATGGAGCTGGCCGGGCGCATCGCGCGGCTGGTGCAGGAGCAGGGCGGCCGGGCCTACCTTGTGGGCGGCTGCGTCCGGGATGGCCTGCTGGGTCGGGAGATCAAGGATATTGATGTGGAGATCCACGGACTGTCCCCCGGGCAGCTGGAAGGGCTGCTGGACGGACTGGGCGTGCGCCGCAGCGTGGGAGAAAGCTTTGGCATCTATATGCTGGACGGGTACGCGCTGGACATCGCCATGCCCCGTCGGGAGCGGGCGCTGGGACGGGGACACCGGGATTTTGCCGTGAATGTAGACCCCTTTATCGGCGTGGAGGGGGCGGCCCGACGCAGGGACTTCACCGTTAACGCCATGATGCAGGATGTGCTCACCGGGCAGATCCTCGACCCCTTCGGCGGACAGGCGGATCTGGAACGGGGCGTGCTGCGTCATGTGGACGATGCAAGCTTTGGAGAAGACCCCCTGCGCGTACTGCGTGGGGCGCAGTTTGCCGCCCGGTTCGGATTTTCCGTGGCACCGGAGACAGTGGCGCTGTGTCGGAGCATGGAGTTGTCCGCTCTGTCCCGGGAACGGGTGCAGGGGGAACTGGAAAAGGCGCTGCTCAAAGCGCCCAAGCCCGGCACTTTCTTCCGCGTGCTGCGCCAGATGGAGCAGCTGGATGTGTGGGTTGGCGAGCTTGCCGCCCTCATTGGCGTGGAGCAAAATCCCAAATACCACGCCGAGGGCGATGTGTGGGAGCATACCATGATGGTGCTGGACGCGGCGGCGGACTACCGCGATCGGGTGGACGATCCGCTGACGCTGATGCTGGCCGCGCTGACCCACGATCTGGGCAAGGCGGTAAGCACGCAGGTCGTTGACGGGGTGATCCACGCCTACGGACATGAGCGTGCAGGGCTTGCCCCGGCGCACGCGCTGCTGCACCGCCTGCTGGGGGGCAGCCGGCGCATTCCCGGCGTGCTGGAGCTGGTGGAGCACCATATGCGTCCCAATGTAGCGGCAAAGGAACAGGTGAGCGTCAAATCCACCAACCGGATGTTTGACCGCTGCGGCGACCCGGTGGCGCTGGTGTATCTGGCGCTGGCGGACGCCCGGGGAAAGCTTCCGGCGGAAGATACTGCCGCAGCAGAGGAATTTTTATTTGACCGGCTGGCGCAGTACAACCGCTGCATGGCCCGGCCCCGGGTCATGGGACGGGACCTGCTGGAGGCAGGGCTTGCCCCGGGCAGCGATTTTTCTGCCCTGATTGCTTATGCCCGCAAGCTGCATCTGGCCGGTTTGGACAAGGAAAATGCCCTGAAGCAGACCCTTTCCTACGCGCGGAAGGAACGGGGGAAGAAAGAAAAATGACGCTTTAGTGCTTTTATGCAAAAAAGTGGCTTTTCCCTCTTGCATTTCCATTTTAACAAGAGTATAATAACTCCATCTTTTCTGTGAGGTATGCTTTATGAAGCGCGCTGCCGTCACAACCGCATCGGTGTTTTTTACCTATGGCTGGGCTCGATTTATGGGCGCCGGCTTTTTTGGCGTGGGGAAAACGAGTGAGCGATGAGTGACCGCCTTCACAGGCAGGATTGGATACCAAAGTGATTTTTGGGCGCTCATTGATCCACTCAATGAGCGCCCTTTTTGCTTGCCGTCGGGCAAAGGAAAGGAAGAAACATATATGGTCATAATCATGAAGCCGGGCACCAGCCAGCAGGCGATCCATGCGCTGGTGGAAAAGCTGGAAACGCAGGAGCGGGTACAGGTGGGCATTACCCACGGCGTGGGCTGCTCCATTCTGGGTCTGGTGGGCGACACCGTACATCTGGATATCCACAAGCTGGAGATGGAGCCCAATGTGGAGCGCGTGATGCGCGTGCAGGAGCCCTATAAAAAGGCCAACCGCAAATTCCACCCCGAGGACAGCGTGGTGCTGGCCGACGGAGTGGCCGTGGGCGGCGGCAACTTCACCGTTATGGCAGGCCCCTGCTCGGTGGAGAGCGAGCAGCAGATCATTGAGGTGGCCCGGGGCGTGAAAGCGTCCGGTGCATCCATGCTGCGCGGCGGCGCCTTCAAGCCCCGCACCAGCCCCTATTCCTTCCAGGGCATGGGGCTGGACGGACTGGAACTGCTGGTGCAGGCCAAGCAGGACACCGGTCTGCCCATCGTTACCGAGATCATGAGCCCCAAGCATTGCGAGATCTTTGAGGAAAAGGTGGATCTGGTACAGGTGGGCGCACGCAATATGCAAAACTTCGACCTGCTCAAGGAAGTGGGCAAGATGTCCAAGCCCGTCCTGCTCAAGCGCGGCCTTTCCAGCACCTATGAGGAGTGGATCATGTCTGCGGAATACATCATGGCCGCAGGCAACGAGAATGTGATTTTGTGCGAACGGGGTGTTCGCACCTTCGAGACCCAGACACGCAACACGCTGG
>JAGBTC010000029.1 GCA_017631545.1 Oscillospiraceae bacterium | reverse complement strand
GAGCAGCGCATCACCGGCCAGCACCGCCGTGGCCTCTCCGTACACCTTATGATTGGTGGGTCTGCCCCGGCGCAGATCATCATCGTCCATACAGGGCAGGTCGTCATGGATGAGAGAATAGGTATGCACCATCTCCACCGCACAGGCGAAGGGCAGCACCTGCTGCACATCTCCCCCGCACATACGGCAGGTCGCCAGTGTAAGTACGGGGCGGATACGCTTGCCCCCGGCCATGAGACTGTAGCTCATGGCCTCGTAGATATTGCCGTAGGGAGTGCGCCGGGCAAAGCAATCCTTCAGCCAGTCCTCCACCAACAGCAGATCCTGCTCCATTTGCTTGGAAAAATCCATGTTTATTCCTCCCCATCAAAGGGCATCTGCTCGGGCTGCCCCTGCGAGCCAACCTTCAGCAGCGAAACCTTCTGCTCCGCCTCGTCCAGCACGGCAGAGCATTGCCGCATCAGCACCGTCCCCTCCTCAAACAGGGCAAGGGACTGCTCCAGAGGGGCCTCTCCCCGTTCCAGCAGGCCGACGATCTCCTCCAGACGGGTCATGGCCTGTTCAAAATCAAGTGTTTTCTTTGCCATGCAAAGCACTCCTTTCTTCCACGCGGCAGCAAAGTGTCCCATCGGACAGGCGAAGATGCAGCCGCTGTCCCTCTTGGGTCTGCTCCAGACGGGAGATGACCCGTCCTTCCTCGTCCCGAGCGATGGAATAACCCCGGCCAAGCACCTTGAGCGGACTGAGGGCATCCAGGGAAGCCGCCAACGAAGCAAAGCGCCGGCGCTGCCCCTCCACCGTCCGGCTTTGGGCGTGAAGCAGACGGCGGCTCAACGCGTCCAGCTGCTGCCTGCGCCCAAGCAGATACTCCCCCGGGTCGCGCAGCACCCGGCTGGACGCGGCGCGTTCCAGCCGCTGCCGGGCGCGGCTTACACGCTGAATTCCGGCCTGCACCAAACGGCCACTCAGCTGGTCCAGCACCTGCCGCAGCTCCGCCCGGTCGGGGACGGCAAGCTCAGCGGCGTTGGAAGGGGTGGCCGCACGCAGGTCGGCAACATAGTCGGCAATGGTCACATCCGGCTCGTGCCCCACGGCACTGATCACAGGGATGTACGAGCGATGGATGGCCCGTGCCACCGTCTCCTCGTTAAAGGCCCACAGATCCTCGATGGAACCGCCGCCTCGCCCGGTGATGATCAGCTCGGCAAGCTGATAGTAATTCACATAGTCCAACGCGGCGGCGATCTCCTGTGCCGCCTCCTCCCCCTGCACACGCACGGGGACGACCAGCACCCGGCTGGCTGGCCAGCGTGCCTTGAGCACCCGCAGCATATCCCGCACCGCCGCACCGGCGGGTGAGGTGACAAGGGCGATACACTCGGGATAACGAGGAATGGGCTTTTTATGGGCCGGGGCAAACAGCCCCTCCCCTGCAAGCTGCCCCTTGAGCTGCTCGAAGGCAAGCTGCAGGTCGCCCGCCCCTTCCGGGGTCAGGCTGACGCAGTAGAGCTGATACTGCCCGTCCCGGGGAAAGACGGTGATGCGCCCGGCGGCGATGACCTGCATTCCGTTTTCCGGGCGAAAGCGCAGGCGCACCGCGTCCCCGCGAAACATCACGCAGCGCAGCGCGCCGTCGGCGTCCTTCAGGGTGAAATAATGGTGGCCGGAGGGGTACATCTTGTAGTTGGATATCTCCCCCCGGATCATCAGACCGGTGAGCAGCCGATCCTGCTCCATCCAGCCCTTGATATAGTGATTGACCTGACCTACACTGAAGATCTGCACATCACGGTCCATACATCCTCCTGCGCGCAAAGGGCGCGGTGGGTCAGAATGGCAACGCCCATGGCGTTGTCGGTGGAATACTCCGGTGCGGCAAACAGCGCGCCGCAGCTTTGCTCCATGGCCTGTCGCAGCCGGGAATTGGAGGCCACGCCGCCCGAACACAGCACGGGAAGGCCGGGATATTGCTCCAGTGCAGCCTTGGTGGCGCGCACCACCACATCGGTCACGGTATCCAGGGCAAAACGCGCCGTCCGCTCGGAAGGCTCCCCTGCCTCCACCATGGCCTTGACCTTATTCTCCATACCGGACAGGGAAAAGTGAAGTCCCTCCAGCCTGACCTTGAACGGCTTGCACGCCTGCGCCTGAGAACACAGCGCGTCCAGCGCCTTGCCTGCCGGGAAAGACAGGCCCAGCAGCACGCCGGTGCGGTCGATGAGCTGACCGGCAGAGATGTCCCGCGTGCCGCCCAGAATGGTGGCCTTTACATTATAGCCCTCCGGCTCTACCAGCAAAAGCTCCGTAGTGCCGCCGGACAGGTGCCAGGCCAAAAAGGGACGCTCCAGCAAGTCCAGCCGCCCCGCCGACCACGCCGCCGCAGCCAGATGCCCCTGCTGATGGGAACAGGGAAAAAAGGGCACTCCCAGAGCGCAGGCCAGCGCCTGTCCCTGTGAAGTGCCCGCCAGAAAGCAGGGCATATACGACCCTTCCAGCGCCCGGGGACGGGTGCTGGCGCCCACGGCGCGCAGCCCGGTCAGCTCCGGCCGTCCGGCCAGCCGCTCCATCAGCCCGGGCAGCTGCCGAACATGCTGAAACAGCGCGTCGCTCTGCCGCAGGCCAAGTTCGCCCTGCTTCACCTCCAGCAACTTTCCGGCGTTTATGCCGTCCTGCCCGTTAAACAGGGCAACGGAGGTGGTGTAATTGCTGGTATCCAGCCCCAGAACATTCATTGTGCGTCGTTCTGAGGACATTCGGTACGCACAAAGGTACCCAGAATGCCGTTGATAAAGGAAACGACCTGTTCGCTCTCGTAGCCCTTGGCGATTTCCACCGCGGCGTCGATAGCCGCGGCGTTGGGCACCTCGGGCATATAAAGCACCTCGTACATAGCCACGCGCATGATGGCGGCGGCCACACGGGGAATACGGGCAAAGCTCCAGCCCACGGCGTAGCGCGCGATGTAGTCGTCCAGCTCCGGGGCGTGGTCAAACGCGCCGGTGACCACCGTGCGGATGTACTGCTGCTGCGTTTCATCGGGGAAGCTGGCGTACAGCGGCTCCTCCGCACCGATGAGGGCAAAGCACTCCGGGGTCAGGGCCTCGTCCAGCAGCTGCTGTGCGCTGCGGTTTCCAAAGCCAAGCTCGAACACCATGTGTACGGCAATTTCACGGGCAACTGTTCTTGTCATAGGTAGATCTCCTCCGGTCCGCCGCCCAGCGGCAGCTTATCGACAATATTATATACATGAATATGCAAAAATGGAAGTGTTATTTTCACCAAACACGCAAGAAAAAACGCAGTCGGTGAATACTTGCGATCCACCGCTGCGTTTTTACCTTTGTCTTGGTCACTGGGCGGGCTTGGGCGCTTCCTTTTCAAATG
>JAGBTC010000274.1 GCA_017631545.1 Oscillospiraceae bacterium | reverse complement strand
TGCTCAGTCAGGCGGAGCATGACCGCATGGCCTCTGCCGTGCTGCTGACTGACAGCGAAGCACTGGCTCGGGCGGTAGATGCCGAGCTTGTGCGCCAGACCGGTTATCTGGATCGCTCGGAGATCATGGAAGCCTCCCTGCGTGACTTTGGCTGCGCCATCGTGTGTGAGGATCTGGACGGCTGCATTGCCCTTGCCAACGAGATCGCGCCCGAGCATCTGGAGATCGTTACCCGCGACCCCGACGCGCTGCTGCCCAAGATCAAAAACGCAGGCGCGGTCTTTCTGGGCGCGTGGTCGCCCGAGCCGCTGGGCGACTATCTGGCCGGCCCGGATCACGTGCTGCCCACCAGCGGAACGGCGCGCTTTTTCTCGCCGTTGTCGGTGGACAGCTTCTTAAAAACCATGAGTGTCATTTCCTTTGATCGGGACAGCCTTGCCCCCATCAAGGACGATATTATCACGCTGGCGCAAAGCGAAAAGCTGACCGCCCACGCCAATTCCATTCAAGTTCGATTTGAGTAAGGAGAGAAGTGCTATGCGTACTGCTTCCATCACAAGAACCACCAAAGAGACGGACATCACCCTGGAGCTGTCG
Organism: Oscillospiraceae bacterium; assembly: GCA_017631545.1. Lineage (GTDB taxonomy): Bacteria > Bacillota > Clostridia > Oscillospirales > Oscillospiraceae > Lawsonibacter. Next base: position 1,194 of record JAGBTC010000274.1, on the reverse strand, counting down.
CTGGACGGCGGTCAGGTGCAGGTATCCACCGGTATCGGCTTTTTTGACCATATGCTCACTGCACTGGCCTTCTATGCCGGCTGGGGTATGAAGCTGACCGTCAAGGGCGATCTGCAGGTGGACGGCCACCACACGGTGGAGGACACCGGCATCGTGCTGGGTCAGGCGCTGAAGGAGGCGCTGGGCGAAAAAAAGGGTATTCGCCGCTTTGGCAGTGCCTTCGTGCCCATGGATGAGGCGCTGTGCTTTACCGCGCTGGACTTCTCCAACCGCCCCTATCTGGTCTTTGATGCGAATATGCCCCAGCCCATGATCGGGGACTACGACTCCTGCCTGACGCTGGAATTCATGCGCGCGCTGGCCTATAATGCAGGGCTTACCCTGCATCAGAAGTGTCACTACGGCGTCAACGCCCACCACATCACCGAGGGACTTTACAAGTCCCTTGGCCTTGCCATCAAGGACGCGGTGAAGGTGGAGGGCAGCGGCGTGGTTTCCACCAAGGGAGTGCTGTGATATGGGCTATACCGCCATTGTGGATTACGGTGTTGGCAACCTGAAAAGCGTGTCCAACGCCTTTGACTATGTGGGGGTCAAGACCCTCATCACCGGCGATCCGGTGGAGCTTGCCCGGGCAGACGCCATCCTGCTGCCCGGTGTGGGTGCGTTCCCTGATGCGGCGGACAAGCTGCGCGCACAGCACCTTGACGAGGTCGTGCTTGAGCAGGGCAGACACAAGCCCGTGCTGGGCATCTGCCTTGGTATGCAGCTGCTGCTGGAGCAGGGAGTAGAGGTACGCCCCAGTGCCGGCCTGGGTGTGGTGCAGGGCATTTGCGAGCGTATCCCTACCGACCGCAAGCTGCCCCACATCGGCTGGAACAGCCTGCGCTTTCCCAATCATTGTGCGCTGTTTGAAGGGATCGACGAGGGGGCGTGTGTCTACTTCGTCCACTCCTTCAGCGCCCAGCGCTGCGATCCCACACAGGTCGTTGCCGTCACCGAGCATGGCTGTGAGGTGGTGGCTGCCGTACACAAGGGCAACTTCTTCGGCTGCCAGTTCCACCCGGAAAAGAGCGGCGAGGTCGGCTTGCAGATACTTAAGAATTTTGGAGCGATGAACCGATGATCCTGTTACCTGCCATTGACTTGAAGGACGGCAAGGTCGTCCGGTTTTACAAGGGAGAATTTGACACC
>JAGBTC010000273.1 GCA_017631545.1 Oscillospiraceae bacterium | reverse complement strand
CGGTCTGCCGGAATTTATGGATGCGGCCCAAAAACTCGGTGTCACAGCGGTGCCGGGCGTGGAATTTTCAACGGAACACAAAGGGAAAGAACTGCATCTGCTGGGGCTGTTTGTTTTTCCGGAACACTATGCGGCGGTGGAACGCATGGTCAAGGAACAGCATGTCCTGAAAGAGATCAGCAACATGGAACTGGTGGAACGGCTCAATCAGGCGGGCTATTTGATCGACTATGCGAAGGTAAAAGGCCGCAATCCCAATGGAAACGCAAACCGCGCGCATGTGGCGGCAGAACTCTTGGAACAGGGATATGTAACTTCCGTACGAGAGGCGTTTGATACCATTTTAAGCGATCGCGGTGGATTTTATGTGCCGCCCTCGCGGCTGCAATTGATGGATGTGATCAAAGAACTCAGGCGTATTGGCGTGCTTCCCGTTCTGGCACATCCGCTTCAGGAATTGACGCAGGCGGAACTAAGAGCGCTTCTCCCAAGTGCGATAGAGGCTGGGCTGATCGCTATGGAAACGATGCACTCATCTTATACGCCGGAGACGATTTCTCTTGCCGAGGCAATTGCACAGGAGCATCATTTGCTTTCCAGCGGCGGAAGCGACTTCCACGGCAGCGTCAAGCCGGAAATCTCCCTTGGCACGGGAAGGGGATGGCTTTGCGTCCCAGAGAAAATATACTTGCAGCTCCTATGCGTATGGCGGTCGAGCCATTCGTGGGCCGATTCCGCTTGTCTCAACCAAAAAGTCCTGTAACCGTAAAGGTTACAGGACTTTTTCTGTGCCCGAAGCAGGCCTTATTTCTGATAAACCACCTTGCCGTCGATAATGGTGGTGTAGGCGGCGCCGCCAATGTAGACCAGAGGATCTTTGGTCCAGATGACCACATCGGCGTCCTTGCCAACTTCCAGACTGCCCACACGGTCGGCGATACCGATGTGCTTGGCAGGATTGATGGTGATGGCGCGCCAGCCCTCCTCCATGGGCAGACCGGCATCCACGGCAAAGCCGGCGCACATGGGAAGATTCTCCAGCGGAATCACATTGGCATCGGTGATGATGCTGATGGATACGCCGGCCTTGTGCAGGGCGGCGGGGGTTTCATAGGACTTGTTGGCCAGTTCCGGCTTGCTCTTGCTGCCGAAGGTGGGGCCAACCAACGCGGGATAATCATAGGTTGCCAGCTTGTCGGCAATCATGTGCCCTTCGGTGCAGTGATCCAAAGTGAGCTTCACGCCGAACTCCTGTGCGATGCGGATGGCGGTGAGGATATCGTCGGTGCGGTGGGCGTGTGCCTTCAGGGGGATCTCGCCGCGCATGACGGGCAGCATGGCCTCCAGCTTCATGTCAAAGTTGGGGTTCTTGCCGGCGTCCTTTTCCTCGGCATAGTGTTTGGCCTTGAACAGCAGCTCACGCAGCAGCGCGGCGGTGGCCATACGGGTAACGGGAGCCTTCTTCTGGCTGCCGAAAGCACCTTTGGGGTTCTCGCCGAAGGCGCACTTCATGGCAACGGGGTTCTTGACAACCATGTCGTCTACACAGTTGCCGGCCAGCTTCATAGCCACGAAGGTGCCGCCAACCACATTGGAGCTGCCGGGGCCGGTGCAGATGGTGGTGACGCCGCCGCGGATACCGTTCATCAGACGGCCGTCCTCGGGACGGATGCCGTCGATGGCGCGCATTTCGGGGGTCACGGGGTTGCTCTTCTCATTGAAATCAGAGCCCTTGTCCCCGATGATCTCTTCTCCGATGCCGATGTGGCAGTGAGCCTCCACGCAGCCGGGGGTCACCAGACGACCCTCGGCGTCGATGATCTGCGCGCCCTCGGGAGCGGTGAGACCGGCGCCCACAGCGGCGATTTTGCCGTCATCACCCAGCAGGATGCAGCCGTTTTCAATGTCAGCGCCTGCCATGGTCTTGATGTAACCGTTTTTGATGAAAATCATATGCGGATTCTCCTTTATGTTTGGGGATGCAGCTTACAGCTGCTCCATTTCTGCCACAAGGTCAAAGACCATGTTGGTCAGAGCGATGCGACAAGGGGTAAAGATATGTCCGGCGTCCATTTCCTGATAAGTCACATCCATGCCCCGCTCCTTCAGGCGGTTGTAGAGGGGCATGATGTGAGTTTCCGGCGGCACCATGGTGTCCTTCGCGCCGCCGATGAAGCGCAGGGGCATGGTCTGGGGGATCTTGTCCGCCAGCGCGTCGAAGCGCCACTGTCCGGAATGGGCGTCAATGTCCTCACGAAGATAGTTGTCGTGGGGCATACGGAAATAGCCCTTGGCGGCGGTTTCCATCATGGCGTCGAAGTACTCCGGCTCATCCTCATAGCGCATGGCCATGTCGCAGGGGGCCATGATCACCGCGCCCCGGACGCCCACGCCCTGCGCCAGCGCATTGAGTGCGGTAAAACCACCCATGCTGTGGCCCATAAGATAGATGCGGTCCGGATCCACATGGTATTTTTCCGCCTGCTCCTTGATCCATTCCACCACAGTAAAGGTATCCTCAATGAGGTGGGAGAAGTTATAGTAGCCGTGACCACCCCAGACACCGCGGTAATTGAAATACAGGGTGGCGATACCGCCCCGGCGCAGCACAGGAGGCATATCCATGTTCTGCTCCAGTCCCGGATAGCCGTGGAGCATTACCAGTACCGGTGCTTTTTCCTCCTGTGTGGCCATGGCAGGCAGCATGAAGCG
>JAGBTC010000272.1 GCA_017631545.1 Oscillospiraceae bacterium | reverse complement strand
GTCTGCTCGGAGCCGAGGGCCTGAGTGGGGTTGACGGCCTTGTTGCCGGTTTCCTTATTGAAGGCTTCGATGGAGCGCATGGGACTGGTGAAGATCAGCTTCTCCTCCGGGTTCTCCACGTTGATGATGGTCATCGTGGCGGTGTCAGAGGTGAAAGTGGTCAGAGCCAGCAGACCCAGCTCCTTGAAGATGGGGGTCGCGACGGGCACGATGTCCTCCAGCTCGAAATACTTGAAGCTCAGGTGCATGTTCTTGCCCGACTTCTTCATGCCGGACTGAAGAACGCGGAAGCGGGCCTCCAGCAGCTTCTCGTACACGTTCATGGGCGCCTTGACGGCAGGTTTGGTGGCAGTCATACGGGGTTTCCTCTCTTTCTTTTCTTTAATGCCAAGGAACTCGTTCACACGGGTTCTCGCCATTTTGATGTAAAAGCCCTTGTCGATCTGGTCGATGGTGATCTGACACTCGTTGTCGATGATGCAGTTCTCCGGCAGACTCTCGATTTTGGCGGTGGAATCGTCCTCCGCCTTGACCTTGAAGAGTTTGCCGTACCGCTCATCCATCGTGGCATAGACCCGGTTCACCCGCTGGATGGGACAAGGGATACCGTCCACAAGGTGATAAGCCTCCCGGTATTTGGCCCCGGCCTTGGCGATGATCTGGAAATCCAGGGGATCGGTGGCGGCGTTGATGGTGTCCTCCACCGGAGTGCCGTTCACGAAATAGGCGATGATGGCCTTCTTGACGATGACCGCGCTGTTGTTGATGTTGAAGGCGCCGGCAGGGGCGATACCGTGGGTCAGGTATCCCCCCTTGACCTTGGTGCTGCCGTCCTCGGCAATCTCCACATAGCCGTTCACGTCCTTCTGCACGATCCGGCGGATGCGGTCCTCCTCCAGCAGGAAGCCGGTGCGTTGCTGCCATTCGTCATTGATCGACAGCAGGGCGGGTAGTTCGTCCTCCTCGATACTGACCATGATGCCGTCGGTGTTGAGCTGAATCAGCTTTACCGTCTTGAGGTCTGCAACGTAATGACAGGCAAGCTCCAAAAGGAATAGCTGGCCGCTAATGCAGACGCTCCGTCCCATCAGGGGGTCGTACAGGTCGTTGTACTGGTTGAGCATCGCGCCGTAGGTGGTGTTCAAAACCAGCTTGAGGGTGTTGGCGGTCACCTTGTCGCCGCTGTGCTTTGCGGCGAGGCGGGTATCGTAGGTCTCCTCAAAGCGCTTCGGGTCGGGGATGTTGCGGCTGGTGTACCCGCATTTGATCATCAGGCTGGGGTACAGGCTCGCCACGTCGTAGTTGCGGATCACCCTCGTCCCGGCGGTTTCCTCCTGATAGATGCGGAGCGCACCGTGGATGCCGCCGAAGCCCAGTTTGCAGGGACAGCCGCCCACCACGATGTCCAGCTTCGAGGAGAAGAGATCATCGTCCGGGATGGACTCGTCGTGCATGCGGTCGAAGAAGTCGAACACTTCCGGCGGAATGTACTCCCTGCGGAGGTTGGTCGGGTAGGTGTACTCGCGCTCGTCCGTCCAGGGCATTGCCGGGGGACGTGCGCCCAGGTAGGCGGCGGTCAGCTTGGCATTGGTCATGTACGCCGCTTTTTCAGGCGAAATCCCGACCATCTGACCGAGCTGCACCTTGGCCTTGACGTAGTTCTTCCTCAGCTTGTAAAGGGCCTCAGTCGCGTCCACATCGTGCTTGCAGTAGCGGATGGTCTCCGCCAGCTCGTCATCCGTCAGCGGATGGTCGATGGTGAAGTCCACCGTGCTCTCCCGGATGTTCATACCCAGATGACCCTCGATGGCTTTCAGGCTCAGGCCCTTCTGCATATCGTCCATCAGGTCAAGCTGGGAGAAGAAGCACCGGAAGTCCTGCAGCGGAGGATACTGCCAGCCGTTGCCGCCAGCGATGATGTAATCGTTGTAGGCCTTGACCTCCTCCGGCGTCAGACCCGCCAGCACAGCCTTGAGGATGAACTGGTCGTAATGCTTGTTATTGAAGCCGCACAGCATGGGGCCTTCTTCCATGAAGGCCTTCACGCCGTCGTAGTCGTTGTGGAAGATGCTGTACTCGCCGTCGGTGCCGTTCTTGAAAACGAACAGCCAGTCATGGGCGAATACCTCGCAGTCGAAAATGAATAGGCTCATGGCTCCTCCAACCCTTCGCCACCCTTGTATGTAGCGCGGCAATATTCGCCAAAGGTAGGGAATTTGTAGAATAGCGCTGGAGTATTACACCACCGCTGCAAGCGTCGAGTGATCTGCGGTGCGGTCGGCTTCCGGTAGATCATGACGTATGGGTGGAACCCCACTTCGCGAAGCGTATAGATGCGCCGTAGATCATCCTCATGAGTGCTGGAGTGATTTGTCAGGACATAGCATGAAACAGCGTCGCGCCCACCTCGCTTCAGATGAGTGGCGATCCTTCGGAAGTTGTCAGCAAGGTCCTCACGAGGCTTATCCCAAGCGAAATGGATGCGCTTGTATTTCACACGATTCAAAGCGTGAATCTTCTCTTCCGTGAGAAGTCGAGCGTCAAGTCCTTGGCTGAAATCCACATACGCACCTGTGTCAGCAAGCGCACTCATGTGTCGGACAAAGTCCTTACTCGCAGTGATGTTGGGGTCGAGGAGAACGATGTTCTTCTGACCGTTCCAAAACTCACTCAGGTCGGCGAAATTCCATACCTTGCGCCCTTGCATCTGGCATACATGACAGAAGTCGCAGTTGTTCGGGCATCCTTTTGTCATGAAACCGTAGGCAGTATCAGGGAACATATCCACCATCTCGTAGTATCCGGTTTCCAACTCGGTACCTTCCACATCGACGTCGGGTACGAACACCTTTCGCTGATACAGATGGTAATCCGGGTAGATGTGGTCGAGTTCCGCTGGGAATGGGAGGTCAATCAGTCTGTCATAGACCTCCACGCCGTTGATGACTGAGAGTGCGTATCCGCTGCCACGGCGAAATACTTCCTTCGCACGAATGGGCTGATCATAATCTCTTGAGTATTCATCAGAGAACACTTTGTTGAGATAGACACGATCATACGGGGTATCAGTGTCGGGGTTGTACCATTCGACCTGATCACAGCGCCGCTTGTGCCAAGCTGAGACTTTCATCAGGCTGATATTCGGGAACGTGGCGGAACCGCGGCTCCACGCATCGACGTCAATGAGTCCTATTCTCATGGCTCCTCCGGCACCTCCTATTCCTTAAAGCCCTTCTGCCACTCCAGCATGTACTCCCGGAAGAGCTTGTCGGAGAAGTCCGCGTACCTGGTCAGCGCCCGGTAGATCGCCTTTTCAATCGTCCCCTTCGTCAGGAAGTGGATGTAGGAGCAGGGCGATTTCTGTCCGATGCGGTGGATGCGGTCCTTGGCTTGCTCCAGCACGTTGCTGCTGAGGGTGGGTTCGTAGAAGAGCATGGTGTCCGCGGCGTACAGGTCGATGCCTGCATTGGCCGATTGGTATTGACAAACGATGATCTGCACCGTCGGGTCTTCCTGGAATTTCTTCCAGATGGTCTTATCCTTGGTGCGACCATCCAGCACCACATGGTTGATCTTCTCCTTTTGCAGGAGACCGACCACGTTGTCGATGCTCCGCCGGAACTCGCAGAAGATGACCAGTTTCTTCTCCCATCCGTCGAGGAAGTCAGCCAGCGCGGCCAGCTTCTCGCATTTCATGGGGATGTCCTCATGCCCGTCGTTCATCCAGCCGGAGCACATCTGCCGCAGTTTGGTCATCCGGGAGAGGGGGTTGGAACCCAGCACGTCCAGGTCCTCCAGGGCGGATTCCTCGTGGAGCTCCTTGTAGGCCTTCTTCTCCAAAAGGTCGATGTCGTAGATTTCATCCGGCAGCTTAGAGGGCAGGTCGAGGCAATCTGCCTTCTTCACCCGGAAGCTATGCTCGTTGATGATGTCCTGCAGCGCATCGACGTGAATGTAGCGGTAGGGCCGGTGGTACTTGTTCAGCAGGGCGTAGGCGTTGAGGAACTGGTAGTAGCTCCCGCCGAAGATGCGGCTGTACACGCTCCGCGCTCCCTTGTAGGGTTCGAGGAAGGTGTACTGTGACCATATGTCCTCCAGCATGCCGTTGCTGATGGGCGTACCCGTGAGGATGTAGCGGTAGTCGCTGTCCAGGGCCATCTCCAGCAGACATTGACTGCGCTTGGCGGAGTGGTTCTTGATCTTGTGACTCTCGTCCAGTACGATCACATCCCAGTGCCGCCGGAACTCTTTCCGCCGCCATACCAGGTCGTAGCTGGTGACGGTGATGTGCTTCTGCAGCTTGTCGATAACGCCGGGGTAGAACTTCTCCATGTCGCGGTACCAGGAGCCGATGACGGCCTTGGGGCACACGACGAGACAGTTGTTCGCCCACCCTTCTTCGATCAACTCTCCCAGGCGGATCAGCACCGGGAGCGTCTTGCCTGTACCCTGTTCGGCAAAGATGGCGAAGGAATCATTCAACCGCAGGAGCGCCAGCATCATCTTCTGATGCTCATACAGTTTGATTGCCACGCTGCCTCCTCTCTGCCAGCCACTTCTCGTACCGGGCTTTGACCTCCGGCTGATCGAGCCATGCCCGGATGGATTTGGCAGACAGCACAACGCCACGCGCCAGCTCATCGACGGATTCCGGGAGAAGGGTAGCTTCTGAATTGGTTTCGGGGATGGCGTTCATTAGGGGCCTCCTTTACGACTGTCTACATTGTGGACAGTGACGGAAAAAAAAGAGCCATGAACATCGCAGGTTCGCTGATGTCCAGGGCAGATGCGAGGGTTTCCATCTCATCTGCCGTGGGTCTCTGACGACCATTTACGATGTTACTTGCCCTATGACGACTCCAATGGACGCGATTGGCGAAGTCTGAGATACTGGGATACTGGCTCAGAACGAGACCGCGCAAGGTCATGTTACCCATATATGGTTCACCTCCTCATGTTTCATGCAGTCCACAATGTGGACATCATGATAATAGCACAGGTTGGACGGCTTGTCAACCACTTTGTAGACAAATTTTCTAAAATTGTTGACAATGTGGACAACTTGCGCTATAATCTTACCGAAGTGAGGTGCTATACATGCATACTAATAAGAAGACAGCCACATTTCGTGAGAGACTTACCGAATTGTGCATTGAGAGTCCGTATTCAGATACAGAACTTGCCGCCAAACTGAAGGTTTCCAAGCAAACCTTGAGCGCCTGGAAGAGCGGTACTCGTTCTCCGAAGGAAAACACGATCATTGCTATCGCGCAATATTTCGGAGTAACAGTACAGTGGTTGATGGGCTTTGATGTGCCGAAAAAGAATGAGGCATTGGACTTCGCACTGCTCCTGGATTCCTCCGGCAGCATGTACACCAACCTCGAACCGCTCCCCATTACGCACCGCGTTCCTCTTTTGGGCACCATCGCTTGCGGCGATCCTATCACTGCTGAGGAGAATATCGAAGGTTATGTTGATGCCCCGGTAGAGAAGAAGTGTCACTTCGCCCTGCGCTGCAAGGGCGACAGCATGATCAACGCCCGCATCATGGACGGCGATATCGTGTTCATCCGTCAGCAGGATACCGTGAACGATGGTGAGATAGCTGCTGTCCTGATCGACGATGAAGCTACTCTCAAGCGCGTTCACTTCCTTCCGCAGGGTATGTTGATGCTCCAGGCAGAGAATCCCAAATACCAGCCCATTATCATCGGCGGGGATGATGAAACCCGTAACGTGCGAATCCTCGGTAAGGCGGTGGCTTTCCAGTCCGACATTCGATAAGGAGGTGCGCTGGTGATCAGAGCCGCTATATACGCCCGGTTTTCCTCTGAAAACCAGCGTGAGGAATCCATCGAGGGACAGATTCGCGAGTGTCGCAAGTACGCCCAGGATCGCGGTATGTCCGTGGTAGGGGAATACGCAGACCGTGCCCTCTCAGGCCGTACAGACAGACGCCCTGATTTTCTGCGTATGATCAAGGATGCAGAGCGTGGGCGGTTCGACGTGATCATCATGTGGAAGCTGGATCGCTTCGCCCGTAACCGCTACGATTCTGCCACATATAAAGCCAAACTAAAAAAGGCAGGGGTCACCCTGCATTATGTGAAGGAATATATTCCAGATGACCCGACCGGCATCATCCTCGAATCGGTGCTGGAAGGTATGGCTGAATACTATTCCGCCAACCTCGCCCAAAACGTTTCCCGCGGCTTATTGGAAAACGCTCTGAAATGTAAAATCGTCGGTGGATCGATGCCCCTGGGATATCAGAAGGGCCCGGACGGTCGTTATACCCTTGATCCCGCGACGGCCCCATTCGTTGAAACAGTGTTCACCATGTATGCTGACGGCGTAGGTACCAAGGGGATTTGCGACTATATGAACGAACGGGGCATACGCACCAGTAAAGGCTCCGTGTGGAATAAATGCAGCATAACAAAAATGCTCCGCAACAGGAAGTACATCGGCGAATACTCCTATAAAGATATAATCGTTCCAGATGGCGTTCCCCGTATTATCAGCGACGAACTATTCGAGAGGGTGCAGCAAAGAGTGAACGAGAACACGAGAGTGAAGGGCGGCGTCTACAAAGCCAGCGAGCAGTACCTTCTCACCACCAAGGTCTTCTGTGGCC